>JBFIDC010000056.1:0-13538 GCA_041581495.1 Nocardioides sp.
ACCCAGGGCAAGACCACCACGACGTTGCTGGCCGAGGCCGGCATGCAGCGCGCCGGGATCACGGCGGCCGCCATCGGCACCGTCGGGACCCGCATCGCGGGGATGGAGGTGGCCACGGCCCTGACGACACCTGAGGCGCCGGACCTGCACGGGCTGTTCGCGGTCATGAGCGAGCGTCGAGTTCGCGCGTGTGCCATGGAGGTCTCCAGTCATGCCCTACGCCTGGGGCGGGTCGATGGCCTGGTCTTCGACGTGGCGCTCTTCTTGAACCTCGGGCGCGACCATCTGGACTTCCACAGTTCCCTGGAGGACTACTACCAGGCCAAGGCCTCGCTCTTCACCCCCGAGCGAGCCCGTCGGGGACTGGTCAATATCGACGACGAGCACGGCCGACGCCTGGCGCGCGAGTCCGCGATCCCGGTGCAGACGATCTCGACTCACGATCTGGCCGCGGACTGGTCGGTGACCGATGTCGACCTCCAGCGTGATCACTCCACCTTCACCGTGCGCGGCCCCATGGGCGGGCTGCACCTGCGCATGGGTGCCCCCATGCCGGGTCAGGTCAACGTCGCCAACGCGTTGGCCGCGGTCGCGGGTTGTGCGGCGGCCGGTCTGGACGCCGGGGCGGTCGCCGCGGGGATCACCGCGTCCAACGGCGTTCCCGGCCGCTTCGAACGGATCGAGGAGGGCCAGGACTTCACGGTCGTGGTCGACTACGCGCACAAACCAGATGCGGTCGAGGCCGCCCTGCGCACCCTGCGACCGTTGACCGACCACCGAATCCTCGTCGTCATCGGCGCCGGAGGGGATCGCGACCCCGGCAAGCGCCCCATGATGGGCAAGATCGCGGCGGCCCTGGCCGATGTCCTCATCGTGACCGACGACAACCCCCGCGGCGAGGATCCCGCCCAGATCCGACAGGCCATCCTGCGGGGGACCAAGGGAGTCCGGGGCGCACAGGTCTACGAGATCGGCGACCGCGCCGAAGCGATCCAGGAGGCGTTGCGCCAGGCTCGACCGGGCGACATCGTGCTGATCGCGGGCAAGGGCCACGAGACCGGACAACAGGTCGGCGCCACCGTGCATCCCTTCGATGACCGCGACGTCTCGCGCCGAGCCCTGGCCCGACTCCTCGGCGGGGCATGAACACCACGGGCACCGCGTACGGAATCATGGGCCGGCAGCAGAGGCCAACGACGTCCGATGGGCTCCAGCATCAATCCACGAGAGGGGTGACTCCGCAATGAGAGCCGTGTTGTTGGGCGGCGGCATCGCGCTGCTCCTCTCATTGCTCGGGACCCGGGTCGCGATCCGTCAGTTCACCAAACTCGGCTATGGCCAGGAGATCCGAAGCGACGGGCCGACCACTCACCACACCAAACGTGGCACCCCCACGATGGGTGGGGTCGCGATCGTGGTGGCCAGCGTTGTCGGCTACTTCGCCGCCAAACTCATCACCTGGACGGTCCCTTCGGCCTCGGCGTTGCTGCTCATCTATCTCTTCGTCGGACTCGCGGCCGTCGGCTTCCTCGACGACTTCATCAAGGTCGCCAAGTCCCGCAGCCTCGGGCTGCGCAGCAAGGCCAAACTCGTCGGCCAGGGCGTCATCGCCTTGTCGTTCGGGGCGCTGGCCCTCTCGCCGATCCTCGAAGACGACAGTGGTCGGACCCCGGCCTCGCTCAAGGTCTCGTTCCTGCGCGAGATCGAATGGCTGACGCTGCCGATGCTGGGGGCGTTGCTGCTGATCTGGTTCATCGTAACCGGGGTGAGCAACGCGGTGAATCTCACCGACGGCCTGGACGGTCTGGCAACCGGAGCGTGCGTGATGGTCTTCGGGGCCTACACGCTGGTCAACATCTGGCAGAACAACCAGTTCTGTGAGGAGGATCCGAGCGCCCTTTGCTACAACGTGCGAGATCCGCTCGACCTTGCCGTCATCGCCGCCGCCATCACCGGGGCCTGTTTCGGGTTCTTGTGGTGGAACGCCTCGCCGGCCGCGATCTTCATGGGTGACACCGGGTCGCTGGCGCTGGGAGGCGCGTTGGCCGGGTTCGCGATCCTGACGCGCACCGAGTTGCTGTTGGTGATCCTCGGCGGACTGTTCGTCCTGATCACCTTGTCGGTGGTGCTCCAGGTCGGCATCTTCAAGGCCAGCAAGCGCAGCGGACTCTTCCGGCGGGTCTTCCGCGTCGAGTCCGGCTATCGCCTCTTCAGGATGACCCCCTTGCACCACCACTTCGAGATGCTGGGTTGGGAGCAGGTCACAGTGGTGATCCGGTTCTGGATCATCACCGGCCTGTTCGTCGCCACCGGACTCGGCGTCTTCTATGCCGAGTGGGTCTCGCGACTATGACCGACCCGCTCCACCTCGGGCGCCACGATTCCTGGGACGGCGTCCGCGCGGTCATCGCCGGATTCGGCGTCTCAGGCTTCGCTGCCGCGGACAACCTGACCCACCTCGGAGCCGCGGTCACCGCGCTCGATGAGTCCGCTGAGGGACACCAGAAGAGCGAGAAGGCCGAACTGCTCGAGGTCCTCGGTGCCGAGGTCCGTCTGGGACCCGGCTCGACCGCCACCTTGCCGGCAGATGCCGATCTCCTCGTCACCTCGCCCGGATGGCGCCCCGACGCCCCGCTGTTGCTGCAAGCGCGTGAACGCGGCATCCCGGTGTGGGGCGAGGTCGAGTTGGCCTGGCGCCTGCGCGACCCGGAGCACCAGACACCGTGGCTGGTGGTCACCGGCACCAACGGCAAGACCACCACCACCTTGATGCTCGATGCGATCCTGCGCGCCGAAGGGCTGCGGAGCCAGGCCGTGGGGAACGTCGGCCTTCCCATCGTGGAGGCGGTCATGGATCCCGTCCCCTACGACGTGCTGGCCGTGGAACTCTCCAGCTTCCAACTCCATTACACCGACTCCATGAGCGCCGAGGCCGCAGCGGTGCTCAACATCGCCGAGGACCACCTCGACTGGTACTCCTCGATGGCCGAGTACGCCGCTGACAAGGCCCGTGCCTACGAACGCGTGCAGAAGGCGTGCGTCTACAACCTCGAGGACCCGCTGACCGAGCAGTTGGTTCGGGAGGCCGACGTGATCGAGGGTGCGCGCGCGGTCGGATTCACCCTGGGAATCCCCTCGATCGGCATGCTCGGCGTGGTGGACGACATCCTGGCCGACCGCGCCTTCGTCGCCGACCGGCGGTCGAACGCGGCCGAACTGTGCAAGATCAGCGATCTCGCCGACCCGGCCGACCCGACCGGGCTGCCCGCGCCGCACACCGTTGCCAACGCGCTCGCCGCGGCAGCCTTGGCGAGGGCCCACGGTGTCAGCCAGGTCGCGGTCCGCGACGGGTTGCGCTCCTTCCGCCCCGCCGGCCACCGGATCGCGGTGGTCGCGGCTCACGACGGGGTGACCTGGGTCGATGACTCCAAGGCGACCAATCCACACGCGGCTCGGTCGTCACTGCTGGCCTATGACTCGGTGGTGTGGATCGCCGGGGGACTGGCCAAGGGCGCAAGCTTCGAGGACCTGGTCAAGGATGCGCGTGGACGCCTGCGGGGGGTCGTTCTCCTCGGCCGGGACCGCGAGGTGATCGCGCAGACACTGGCCCGACACGCCCCGGATGTGCGTGTGATCGATGTGGGTGCCGGTGAAACTGGTGTGACTGAAGGTGCAGATGGCCATCAGGGTGACGCAGGGTTCCAGGTTTCTCCAATGCGATCCGTCGTAGCCGCCGCTGCCGAGCTTGCTCGGTTCGGCGACACGGTGCTCTTGGCCCCCGGCTGCGCCTCGATGGACATGTTCACCGACTACGCGGCTCGCGGTGACGCGTTCGCCGCGGCAGTGCACGAGCGGATCGGTCACTAGTTCAGGCGACGAGGAGCGGCAATGACCCTGGTGAGTTCGCCGCCACCGCTGCGTGAGCGAATCGGGGGAGCCAACCTCCGCGCCCGCGCCGACGCCCTCCTGGCGCATCGGCCGCGACCCGGGTGGTTCGCCGCGGTCCGCGAGGCCCTGGATCGGCCGCTGACCTCCTACTACCTGCTCCTGGGTGCCTCGACCCTCCTGCTGACCATCGGTCTGATCATGGTCTTGTCGGCCTCGAGCGTGTACTCCTATCGACTCAACGACGGCGACAGCTATGCCGTCGTGCGGCGACAACTCTTGTGGGTCCTCCTAGGGCTGCCGAGCGCCTTCGCCGTCAGCCGCATGTCGGTGCGCTGGGTGCGTCGGCTCGCCTACCCGGCCTATCTGTTCTCGCTGGCGTTGCTGGTGCTGACCGCCTTCATCGGGGTCACCGTCAACGGCAACCAGAACTGGCTGGCGGTCGGACCGCTGTCCGTGCAGCCCTCTGAGGTGGCCAAGCTGGGTCTGGTCATCTGGGCCGCGCACGTCTATGCCAACAAGGACCGACGCCTGGACTCGCTGCACTCGGTGATGGTCCCGGTCGTGCCTGGCATGTTGGTCGCGGTCGGGCTGGTGATCGTGGGAGACGACCTCGGCACCGCTCTGGTGCTGTTCGCCATCTTGCTCGGGATGCTGTGGGTGGTGGGGGCGCCGGCTCGCTTCTTCACCTTGTGCTTCTCGATCGTCGGAGTCGCCGCGCTGGTCATGGCCAGCTTGAGTTCCGAGCGGTTGACGCGGATCACCACCTTCATCGACCCGTTCAAGGACTACCAGGACGCCGGCTGGCAACCGGCCCACGGCCTGTTCGCTCTCTCCACCGGCGGATTGTTCGGACAGGGGATCGGCGCGAGCCAGCAGAAGTGGGGCGACCTGCCCGAGGCGCACACCGACTTCATCTTCGCCGTCCTCGGCGAGGAACTCGGCCTAGCCGGGACCCTGTTGGTGATCGGCCTGTTCTTGACCATCGCCTTCGCCGCGGTGCGGGTGGCGCGTCACACCGCCGACCCGTTCGTTCGCTACGCCACCTTCGGGGTGATCGTGTGGCTGCTCGGGCAGATGATCATCAACGTCGGGATGGTGCTGGCCCTGATGCCGGTGATCGGGATCCCGCTGCCGTTGGTCTCCTACGGCGGTTCGGCGCTGCTGCCCTCGCTGGTCGCCTTGGGCATGCTGGTCGGATTCGCCCGGCGCGAACCCGAGGCCGCCCGGGCCCTGGCCGCGCGGCGCCGTGGTCGTTCCAGCGGCCTCGCCGCCGGCCGCCGCGGCTGACCGCGGACCGTAGGCTTTGACGGTGCCACAGATGCGGATCCTGCTCGCCGGCGGCGGCACAGCCGGCCACACCTCGCCGCTGCTTGCGACCGCGGACGCGCTCCGACGCCTCGACCCCGAGGTTGAGATCACCTGTCTGGGCACCCCTCGCGGGTTGGAGAACCGCGTGGTGCCCGAGGCCGGCTATCGGCTCGAACTGGTGCCGCCGGTGCCGCTGCCACGCAAGGTCGGTGGCGATCTCTTCAGGGTCCCGGGACGCCTGCGTGACGCGGTCAAACAGACGTCCGCGATCCTCGATCGAATCCGCCCGGACGTGGTGGTCGGCTACGGCGGGTACGTCTCGATGCCCGCCTATCTGGCGGCCAGGCGCGCTGGTCTGCCCATCGTCGTCCACGAGCAGAACGCGCTTCCCGGACTGGCCAACAAGTTCGGTGCCCGGGTGGCCACCCGGGTCGCGGTGAGCTTTCCCGACACCCGACTCCCCAAGGCCGAGTACGTCGGACTGCCGATCCGGCGCATGATCTCGGGACTGGATCGGGGAGCGCTGCGTGCCGAGGCGCGCGCGTTCTTCGGTCTCGATCCGGACCGTCCCACGCTGGTGGTGACAGGTGGTTCGCAAGGTGCTCGCCGGCTCAACGAGTCAGTGTCCGGCGCTGCCGAGGCGCTCGCCGCAGCCGGGGTGCAGGTGCTCCATGTGGTGGGCCCCAACGGGACCGCGAGCCCGCGTCCCAGTGACGTGCCCTACGTGGTCGAACCCTTCGTCGACCGGATGGACTACGCCCTGGCTGCCGCCGACCTCATGGTGTGCCGTGCCGGAGCCTCAAGCGTCACCGAGGCGGCTGCGGTCGGTCTGCCCGCGGTCTTCGTGCCGCTGCCCATCGGCAACGGGGAGCAGGAGCACAACGCCCGACCGGTCGTCGCGGCCGGGGGAGCCCTGCTCGTCGCGGATGCGGCGCTGACCTCCGCCTGGGTGGCGAGCACCATCCCGGCGCTGGCCACCGACGCCGACAGGCTGGCAGACATGGGTCGAGCGGCCTCCGCCCTGATCCGCCGAGACGCCGATGAGCGACTGGCCCGCATCGTCCTCGAAGTCGGGGCTCGATGAGGGTTCCGGTTCCCGAGGAGATCCTGGCCGCAGAGCGCCTCGGTCGTGTCCACCTGGTCGGCATCGGCGGCGCGGGGTTGTCCGGTATCGCCCGGCTGATGCTGGCTCGGGGGATCGAGGTCAGCGGCAGCGACGGCACTGCCTCGGCTTCGCTCGATTCGCTGCGGGCTCAAGGTGTCACGGTCCATGTCGGCCACGACGCCGCCAACCTGAGCCATCTCGAGGCGGGCGACACCGTGGTGGTCTCCACGGCGATCCCCGACACCAATCCCGAGTACCTCGAGGCGCAGGCTCGTGGCTTGCGGGTGCTGCCGCGCTCGGCGGCGTTGGCCGCGCTGATGGTCGGGCGTCGGGTGGTCGCGGTCGCGGGCACGCACGGCAAGACGACGACGACATCGCTGTTGACCGTTGCCCTACAGAGCGCGGATGCCGATCCGAGTTATGCCATCGGTGGAGATCTTGCCGCGACCGGGGTCAATGCCGCGCAGGGGTCGAGTGACCTGTTCGTGGCCGAGGCCGACGAGAGCGACGGCGCGTTCCTGGTCTACCGACCCTTCGGCGCCATCATCACCAACGTCGATGCCGACCACCTCGACTACTGGAGCACCGAGGACGCCTACGCTGCGGGCTTCGTCGCGTTCGCGGGAAACATCGACCCCGGCGGCTTCGCGGTCTGCTGCATCGACGATGCCGGTGCCGCGCGGGTGGCCGGACACGCCACCGATGCGGGGGTGCGGGTCGTGACGGTCTCCACGCGGGATCCCGGCGCGGACGTCGTGCCGGCAGACCTCGAGGGGATCGAGCTGTGGGCCCCCGGCGAGCACTACCTCACCGATGCCTTGGCCGCCTATGCCGCCGGCCTCGAGTTGGGCTGCGACCCCGCCCTGCTGCGAGCCGGACTCGCGTCCTACACCGGCACGCGCCGCCGCATGGAACTCAAGGGCGAGGCGGTCGGGGTGCGCGTCTACGACAGCTACGCCCACCACCCGGCAGAGATCGCCGGAGATCTGCAGTCGGCCCGGGTCCTGGCGCACGGAGGTCGCCTGGTGGTCGCCTTCCAGCCGCACCTGGTCTCGCGCACCCAGGCACTGGGTTCGGCCATGGGTCAGGCGCTGGGAGCCGCCGACGCCGTGGTCGTCACCGACATCTACCTGGCCCGCGAGCAACCGGACCCAACGGTCACCGGCGCACTGGTGGCCGACGCGGTCCCTGTCCCCACCCGGTTCGTCCCCGAGCTGGCTGATGTCGCGGGCGCCCTGGCGGACCTGGCCGAACCCGGCGACCTGGTCCTGACGCTGGGTGCGGGCGACATCACCTCGGTCGGGCCCGAGGTCCTGCGATTGCTCGAGGAACGCCGTGAGGACTAGAGGCCCCAAGAAGGCGGGTGCCGCAGCCGCGGCAGAACGCACCCGCAAGCGGTTCGCCCGCCGTCAGTGGCGGCGCCGGTGGCTCTCGTGGCGCTACGTGGTGGTCGCGGTCCTGGTGCTGGCCCTGGTGGGAACCGGTGTCTACGGCGTGTGGTTCTCGGCGTGGCTCGATGTCGAGGAGGTGCGTGTCACCGGCGCGGAGTCGATCTCTGCCGATGAGATCCGCGAACGCTCAGGCGTCGAGTCGGGCACACCTCTGGCTCGGGTCGACCTGGACAGCGCCGAGGCCAAGGTGGGAGCGCTGGCCGAGGTCCGGCGAGTCGATGTGAGTCGCTCCTGGCCCGATGCCGTCGTGATCGAGATCGAGGAGCGGGCTGCCATCGCGGTCGTCGAACTCGGTGGTCGCCTTCGCGGCATGGACGAGGAGGGCGTCGTCTTCGGCTCCTACAAGCGTGCCCCGAGCAACCTGCCCCGGGTGCACACCAAGGTGAGCACCTCGGCCGCGGCCCTTCGTGAGGGAGCCCAGGTGGTCTCGGCGATGCCCGAGTCTCTCTCGCTCCTGGTCGACTACGTCGAGGTCGCCAGCATCGATGAGATCAGCCTGGTGCTCAAGGACGGGCGACGCGCCGTGTGGGGGAGTGCGGATGACTCCGCGCTGAAGGCCAGGGTCCTCGGGGACCTGCTCTCGACCACCGAGGCCCAGGTCTATGACGTCAGCGTCCCCTCGCGCCCCGCGACCCGGCCCTGACCCGATAGACCCTCCGGAGCGCGGCGTGTCGCCACGATCTGCCCGCGGTCACTGCCTACTGTCGTCGCAGGCGCAGGTTGACATAACTATAACCCTCAGGCTGAGGGTAATGGTTCACCAAGGGCAACGACACAGACATGCAGGACCGAGAGGACAAGGCCGTGGGAGCAGCGCAGAACTACCTCGCAATCATCAAGGTGGTCGGCATCGGCGGCGGCGGCGTCAACGCTGTCAACCGCATGATCGAGGTCGGCCTCAAGGGCGTGGAGTTCATCGCCATCAACACCGACGCCCAGGCGTTGCTGATGAGCGACGCCGACGTCAAACTCGACATCGGCCGCGAACTCACCCGGGGTCTCGGCGCGGGCGCGAACCCCGACGTGGGCACCCAGGCCGCCGAGGACCACGCCGAGGAGATCGAAGAGGTCATCAAGGGCGCCGACATGGTCTTCGTGACCGCCGGCGAAGGTGGTGGCACCGGCACCGGCGGTGCGCCAGTGGTGGCCCGGATCGCTCGCTCGCTCGGCGCACTGACCATCGGCGTGGTGACTCGCCCGTTCGCCTTCGAGGGGCGACGTCGGGCCAACTCGGCCGAAGAGGGCATCGCGGCTCTGCGTGAGGAGGTCGACACGCTGATCGTGATCCCCAACGACCGCCTCCTCTCGATCAGTGACCGCAACGTCTCGGTGCTCGACGCCTTCAAGCAGGCCGACCAGGTGTTGCTCCAGGGTGTCTCCGGCATCACCGACTTGATCACCACCCCCGGTCTGATCAACCTGGACTTCGCCGATGTGAAGTCGGTGATGGCCGACGCGGGCTCGGCGCTGATGGGCATCGGCTCGGCCCGGGGTGAGGACCGCTCGGTCGCAGCGGCCGAGATGGCGGTCTCGAGCCCCCTGCTCGAAGCCTCGATCGACGGCGCTCACGGAGTCCTGCTCTCGATCGCCGGCGGCTCCGACCTCGGCCTGTTCGAGATCAACGAGGCCGCCGCACTGGTGGCTGAGGCGGTGCACCCGGAGGCCAACATCATCTTCGGGGCCACCATCGACGACGCCTTGGGAGATGAGGTCCGGGTCACGGTGATCGCGGCCGGCTTCGACGGAGGAATGCCCAAGCGCGCTCGGGCCGGTGAGGGACTGCGCAAGAACCAGCCTGCTCAGACCCAGGCCGAGACCCGTGAGGCCGTTGCGGCTGTCCAGGAGTCCAAGCGGCCCGAGACCGCCGTCGTGAAGGAGACCGTGGTCAAGGAACCCGTCCCGGCAGGGGCGAGCAGTTCGGCTCCGGCTCCGGCTCAGCGTGCCTACAACTTCGACGACGACGACCTCGACATCCCCGACTTCCTCAAGTAGTCGACCCACCGGCGAGGATGGAGGGCGATGTATGCCTTCCGCACGAGCTTCGGCCCCGCCGACCTGTGTTTCACCGACAGGTTCGGTGGGGTCAGCCGTGCGCCGTACGACGAGTTGAACCTGTCCATCGCCGGTGACGACGATCAGGCGGCCAAGGCCGAGAACCATCGGCTGCTGATGGCCGACTTCGCGCCGAGCGACGTGCTGTGCGACCTGTATCAGGTCCACGGCGCAGATGTGGTCGTGGTGGAGGGTCGGCCCACTTCCGCGCGACCTCATGCCGACGGCATGGTCTGTGCCCAGCCCGGTGTCACGCTGATCGTGCGCGCGGCCGACTGTGTGCCGGTGCTGTTCCTGGCGCCGAACCAATCGGTGATCGGCGCGGTGCACGCGGGTCGGCCCGGACTGGTGGCGGGGATCGTCCCGGCCACGGTGCGATCGATGCGCGATCTCGGTGCCGGGAAGATCCAGGCGTGGATCGGCCCGCACGTGTGCGGGAGGTGCTACGAGGTGCCGGCGCAGATGCGGGCCGAGGTCGCGGCGAAGGTGCCGGCTGCCTACGGCGAGACGTCGTGGGGCACCCCCTCGGTCGATCTGGGGGCAGGGATCCGGGCGCAGTTGGAGGATCTAGGGGTGAGCGTGCACGACCAGAGCCAATGCACCAGGGAGTCGACGCGGCTGTTCTCCTACCGGCGCGATGGTGAGCACGCCGGCAGGCACGCCGGCCTGATCCGGTTGCGGGAGGCCCCATGAGTGAGCCAATGAGTCGGCCAGTGAGTGGGGCAGTGAGTGCGGCACGCAGTGCTGCGTTGCGAGACGGGTTGGCGCGGGTCAACCAACGCATCGCCACCGCGTGCGCCGAGGTGGGACGTGAGGTCGGCGAGGTGCAACTCGTCGTGGTCACCAAGACCTTCCCGGCATCTGACATCCGCCTGCTCTACGACCTCGGTGTGCGCGACGTCGCCGAGAACAAGTTCCAGGAGTTGGCCATGAAGCGCGCCGAACTCGACGGGGAGATTTCGCCGCGCTGGCACTTCGTGGGCCACATGCAGAGCAACAAGGCCGGCGCCGTCGCCGAACAGGCCGACGTGGTCCACTCGATCGACAGACTCAAACTCGTCCCTCCCATGGAACGCCGCGGCGTTGATCTCGATGTCCTCATCCAGGTGAGCCTCGACCCGCCTTCGGCCGATCACCGCTCCGGCGTGGCACCCGAGCGTCTGGCGGAACTCGCCGCGGCGGTCGCCGCATCCGAGCACCTGCACCTGCGCGGACTCATGGCCGTGGCGCCGTTGGGGGAGGCTCCGGCTTCGGCCTTCGCCAGGCTCGCCGAGATCAGAGGCGACTTCCTCGACCAGCATCGATCCGCCACGTGGCTCTCGGCCGGAATGAGCGGCGATCTCGAGCAGGCGATCCACGCCGGCGCGACACACGTGCGTGTCGGCTCTGCGGTCCTCGGATCGAGGCCTCCGGTCCAGTAGCGTTCCAACTAGGTAGGTCCGTGCGGGATCTGGAAGGTGGACGGTCATGAGCGGCGCCATGCGCAAGATCGGTGAGTACCTCGGTCTGGTCGAGGACACGGGTCGCTACGGCGACGAGTACGCCGACTACGACGATCAGTACGACGTGCACGAAGGGCGCGTGGAGGACCAGATGGCTGCTGCCGCTCGGTCCCCGCGTCTGCGCGCAGCCACGGTTGCCGACATCACCGATCGGCGGCGTCCCTCGCCCTCGATCGAGTTGTCACGGATCACCACGCTGCACCCGCGCACCTACAACGAGGCGCGCACCGTGGGCGAGAACTTCCGCGAGGGCACACCGGTCATCATGAACCTCTCCGAGATGGACGACGGCGACGCCAAGCGACTCGTCGACTTCGCCGCCGGCCTGGTCTTCGCCACGCGCGGCACCATCGAACGGATCACCAGCAAGGTGTTCTTGCTCTCGCCGCCCAACGTCACGGTGGCCGCAGAAGACAAGGCGCGTCTGGTGGAGACCGGCGGCTTCTTCAACCAGAGTTGAGCGACTCGCCGACCAGAGCACGACCCCTAGCAGTCGGATCTTGCTCCGGCCAGGCATGATCGACCCGTGCAAGCCGTGTGGGTCACCCTCTATGTCATCGCTTGGGTGTTTTTCGGATTCCTGTGGGTTCGACTCGTCGTGGACTGGGTTCAGGTCTTCGCTCGGTCGTGGAGCCCGGGGGGTCCACTGCTCGTCGGGCTCGAACTCGTCTACTCCGTCACCGATCCGCCGATCAAGGCACTGCGCCGAGTGATCCCACCTCTGCGCCTGGGCTCGGTGGCGCTGGATCTCTCGTTCCTCGTGGTCATCATCGTGACCTGGCTGCTGGTGAACTTCCTGCGCGCCCTGGCCTACGGCTGAGCCCGACTGTTGCCGCTGAGGCAGCGCGACACGGACCTGCATTTCGTCAGCCCTGTCACACCAGCCCCAGTGAGGCGCTACAGTTCGACCGAGGGCTGTTGCCGAACTAGTCTCGCGCGCAGCCATGATGGGCTCGATCACAATGACTCGATCACAATGATCTGCTGACAAACGATGGGTGGGACCATGCCGCTGACGCCTGAGGACGTGAGTAACAAGCGCTTCACGCCCGTTCGCCTGCGCGAGGGTTACGACATGGGCGAGGTCGACCAGTTCCTCGATGAGGTCGAGGCCGAACTGGCCCGGCTGACCAACGAGAACGACGACCTCCGCGCCAAGCTTCAGGCGGCCCAGACCGCCGGCGGCGCGGCGTTCGCTCCGCAACCCACCGTGGCGACGCCCGTGGTGGCCGAGCCGGAGCCCGAGCCTGAACCCGAGCCGACCCCGGTGGTGCCCGTGGTCGCGGCCGCGCCCGAGGTGGTTCGGGTCGAGACCGTTCCCGAGGCCTCCAGTGCCGCCGCTCGTCTGCTCGAGATCGCTACCCGCAACGCCGATGAGTTGGTCGACTCGGCCAAGAACGACGCCGACAAGATCATCGGCGAGGCACGCACCAAGGCCGAACGCCTCGACGCCGAGGCCAAGGAGAAGTCCGATCGCCTCGAGTCCGATGCGCGCACCCGCGCCACGATGCTCGACGCCGAGACCGCCGAGCGCCGCAAGAAGCTGTTCAGCGAGCTCGAGCGCGAGCGCGAGAAGCTCAACGGCGAGGTCGAGAACCTGCGTGCCTTCGAGCGTGAGTACCGTTCGCGGCTCAAGAGCTACTTCACCCAGCAACTTGAGGCGCTGGCCGGACCCGAAGAGGCGCCCGCAGCGGTCGAGGACCAGGCCGCGGCTCCCAAGCGGCTCCGTTCGATCTTAGGCGACGAAGAGGCCTGAGCTCCGCGTCTTGTTTTCACCGGTTCCGGTGAACTTCGGTGCGCCTGTTTGAGTGACCCCCTTCGAGCCGCTACGGTTCCCGCCAGCATCGCGGCGCCTGCCGCAGTGATGATCGGCCACAGGAAGGCCGTGCCATGGCACGAAGTACATCGAAGTCCGTTGCCGGCAGAGCTGCCTCTGCCGCGCGCAAGGTGATCGGTCGCGGCGGCAAGCCTGCGCCCACCAAGAAGGCTGCACCGGCGAAGAAGGCCGCTCCGGCGAAGAAGGCCGCTCCGGCGAAGAAGGCTGCTCCGGCGAAGAAGGCTGCTCCGGCGAAGAAGGCTGCTCCGGCGAAGAAGGCTGCACCGGCGAAGAAGGCTGCACCGGCGAAGAAGGCTGCACCGGCGAAGAAGGCTGCACCGGCGAAGAAGGCTGCACCGGCGAAGAAGGCCGCTCCGGCGAAGAAGGCTGCACCGGCGAAGAAGGCTGCACCGGCG
>JBFIDC010000057.1:0-13526 GCA_041581495.1 Nocardioides sp.
GCCGCGGAGGTCCTCAGCACGCTCGGGACGCCCTGAAGCACCGGCGCTGCGGAGACGGGCAAGATCGCCTTCACCGGCGCTTGCTCGGCATGACTCTCGGCAGGGCATCACTTGCCGGCGGCAGCCACGAATCCGAGACGCGCCTATTGTCAGAGCCATGCATCGATACCGCCGTTCCACAGCCGCCGCAGTCCTGACGACGCTCGCGATGGCGTTGTCGGCCTGCGGATCATCTGAGTCGGACGCGGACGATGCCGCTGTGTCCGACACCTCCTCGACCTCGAGCGAGTCGGACGACCAAGGGTCGAGCGAGGCAGCCTTGGTCGCCGGCACGGGAACACTCACCGTCGATGGTGTGGAATACCCCGGCTTCGCCGGAGACTGCAGTATCAGCAGGGGCCTGGATCCCGAGACCTATGAACCGATTCCGGTCGGCGACCTCTCGACACCCGGGCTCAACGTCGTCGTCGGCGTCGACAACGTGGCCTCGGCGCCCGACGTCGAGGCGAACTTCATCGTGACGAGCGGGATGACCTTCCGAATGGAGGGTCTCGGTGGTCCTGGAACCATCGACAGCATCGCCTACGTCGACCCCGCGACCTCGTCCGACTCGGTCGACATCGCACGCGTGGCCTTCTCCGGGACGACCGACGAGGGCACCTCGGTGGTCGCCGACATCGTCTGCGAAATCGGGCTGGGCTGAGAGAGCCGCCAGCAGCACCTGCGACGCCGCAACCGCCCTCGGCGACTCAGGACTGAGACAGGATGATCCCGCTGGTGGGAACGCCGGTGCCGGCGGTGACCAGGACGTGCGCGGGGTCGGGCACCTGGTTGACCGAGGTGCCGCGGATCTGACGCACGCCTTCGGCGATGCCGTTCATGCCGTGGATGTAGGCCTCACCGAGTTGACCGCCGTGGGTGTTGAGCGGCAGCCGACCGCCGACCTCGATGGCACCGCCCGCGATGAAGTCCTTGGCCTCGCCGCGACCACAGAAGCCGAGCTCCTCGAGTTGCATGAGCACGTACGGCGTGAAGTGGTCATAGAGGATCGCCATCGGCATGTCGTCGGGGCGCAAGCCGGACTGACGCCACAGCTCGCGGCCGACCACGCCCATCTCGGGGATGCCGATGTCGTCGCGGTAGTAGGAGGTCATCACGAACTGGTCCGCGCCGCTCCCCTGGGCCGCCGCGCTGATCACGGCGGGCGTCTGCTTCAGGTCCTTGGCCCGCTCGGCGCTGACGATGACCAGCGCGACGGCTCCGTCGGACTCCTGGCAGCAGTCGAGCAGGTGCAGCGGGTCGACGATCATCCGCGAGTCCTGGTGGTCCTCGATGGTGATCGGCTTGCCGTAGAAGAACGCGTTGGGGTTGTTGGCCGCGTGCTTGCGGTCGGTCACGCTGACCACCCCGAAGTCGGCCGAGGTGGCGCCGTACTCGTGCATGTAGCGGCGCGCCTGCATCGCCACCGTGGCCGCTGGCGTGCCCAGACCCATCGGGTAGCTCCACGCGTTGTCGAGCCCGTTGGTGTTGACCTGGGTAGCGGCGGCGACGCTGACCTGGCCGAAGCGGCTCTCGGAGCGCTCGTTGAACCCGCGGTAGGCCACCACGACGTCGGCGACGCCGGTGGCGACCGCCATCGCGGCCTGCTGCACCGTCGCGCAGGCGGCTCCCCCGCCGTAGTTGATCCGGCTGAAGAACCGCATCTCGGGCATGCCGAGTTCACGGGCGACGGCGATCTCGGAGGAGGTGTCCATCGTGAACGTGGTCAGTCCGTCGACGTCGGCGGCAGTGAGACCACAGTCGGCCAACGCATGCTGGACCGCCTCGACGGAGAGTTGCAGTTCAGAACGCCCCGACTCCTTGGAGAACTCGGTGGCGCCGATGCCGGCGATCGCGGCCGCGCCACTCAGGGTGCGCGTCATGCCACTGCCACCTTCACGGTTCCGGTGACGTGGTCACCAGGAGTCACCTTGCCGACAACCTGGATCGTGGCAACCCCATCGGTCACATCGGTGACCTCGCCGCTGAACCTCAGCGTGTCGTAGGGGTGGGCGGGGGCGCCGAGACGGATCGCGATGCCCTTGATCTCGGCGTCGTGCCCGGCCCAGTCGGCCACGAACTTCTCCACGAAGCCGTTGGTGGTCAGGATGTTCATGAAGATGTCCTTGGATCCGGCCGCCTGGGCGATGTCACGGTCGTGGTGGACGTCTTGCCAGTCGCGGGTCGCGATCGCGGTGCTGACGATGGTCGTGGGTGTCATCGGGAGGCTCCACTCGGGGATCTGATCCCCCGCCTTGATGGTCCTCATGAGGCCTTCCTCCAGATCGGGAGCGTGAGTTCGTCGTCGATGCGTCGGTAGTCGACCTGGAGGGGCATGCCGATCTCGATCTCCTCGTCGGTCACGTCCACCACCTCGCCGACCATGCGAACGCCCTCGTCGAGGTCGATCAGGGCGATCACGATCGGCAGTTCCTTGCCGGGGACGGGCGGGTAGCGGTGCACGACGTAGGAGAAGACGGTGCCCTTGCCGGAGGTCGCCTCGAAGCCGCGGTCCAGCGCCCCGCAGTCGGGACACGCGGGCCCGGGCGGGAAGCGCTTGGCGCCGCAGGCATTGCACACCTGGATCCGTAGTTCACCGGCGGCGGTGCCGTCCCAGAAGAACTGGGAGTCCCGGTTGATCATCGGCCGGATCATGCCTGTGTCTCCTTGTCCCTCGGGATGAACTTCAGGACCCGGAACAGCATCGTGGCGACCTTCTCGCTGGTGCCGTCCTCGTGCTCGACGTACCAGACGTTGCGCGAGGTGACGAAGTAGCCCAGACCCATCGCGGTGTTCTTGGGGCCGGCCACCGAGTCGAGAGCATTGGTGACACGCAGTTGCTCGCCGACCCGCACGGTGCGCTCATAGGTCTGCTCGCTGTTGGTGCCGAGCACCGCGGTGAAGCCCTCGGCGGTGAGCATCTCCATCATCGCGTGCAGCGGGTCCCCCTCGGCGCGGCGTCGACCCAGACCGGGCATGGTCCACACCTGGGCCATCGACGGCGGAGCCTCGCCGGCGGTGAAGCGCGGGTTGTCGTAGCCCATCGCGTCGAGCCAGTTGCTGATCGTCGGCTGGTTGACCGGATGCGGCGCCAGCGTCTCGGAGCACTCGCCCAGGGCGATGATCCGGTCGGCTTCGGCGCGGATGCGCGCGTCACGGTCCTCGTTCGGCTGCGCGCTCATCGGGGCACCCTCGGCAGTCCCATGCCGAACATCGCGATCAGCTCGCGTTGCACCTCGTTGACGCCACCACCGAAGGTGAGCACCAGGTTGCGCTTCTTCTGACCGTCGAAGTAGGCGAGAAGTTGGCGGGTCTCGGCATCGGAGGGATCGCCGTAGCGGTTCACCACCGCGGTCAGGTCGGCCAGCAGCCACTGGACCTGGTCGGAGGCGAAGACCTTGGAAGAGGAGGCGTCGCCCACCGAGATCTCGCCGACCGCGGCCGCCCGGGCGACCTCCCAGTTGAGCAGTTCGTTGACCCGGAACGCCGCGGTCGTGCGTCCGAGCACCTCGCGCACGTCACTGCGGTCGATGACCCCGGCCTTGGTGGCCCAGTCGACGACACGGTCGCGCAGACCCTCGATCCGGCCCGCCGGGCCGAGCATGACGCGCTCGTGATTGAGCTGGGTGGTGATCAGCTTCCAGCCCTGGTTCTCCTCACCGACCAGCATGTCGACGGGGACCCGGACGTCGTTGAAGTAGGTCGCGTTGACGTGGTGGGAGCCGTCGGCGGTGATGATCGGGGTGAACGAGTAGCCGGGGTCCTTGGTGTCCACGATCAGGATCGAGATGCCCCGGTGCTTGGGGGCGTCGGGATCGGTACGCACCGCCAACCACACGTAGTCGGCCTGGTGTCCCCCGGTGGTCCACATCTTCTGGCCGTTGACGATGTAGTGGTCACCGTCGCGGCGCGCGGTGGTGCGCAGTGAGGCGAGGTCGGTGCCGGCGTCCGGCTCGGAGTATCCGATCGCGAAGTGGACATCGCCCTCGAGAATGCGCTTGAGGAACATGTCCTTCTGCTTCTCGGTGCCATAGCGGATCAGCGTGGGGCCGACCGTCTGCAGTGTCACCGCCGGCAGGTGCACATCGGCGAACTGCGCCTCGTTGGCGAAGACGGTCTGCTCGATCTCGCCGAGACCGTGACCGCCGTACTCCTTGGGCCAACCGATGCCCATCCAGCCGTCCGCCCCCATCTGGCGCACGACCCGTTCATAGACCTCACCGTGCCGGTTCACGCCCATCTCACGGTGCTCGTTGTGGTCGGCGAGACCGGCGAAGTAGCCACGGAGTTCGGCCTTCAACGCGCGCTGCGACGCCGAGAGTTCGAGGTTCTTGGAGGTCGGGTCCTCCAGTGGCACGGCTTCGGGCGCCACGTCGAGGGCGTGCCCGATGTCGGTGATCCACGAGAAGTAGCGGTGCAGCGGATAGGTGACGTCGACACCCATGCCGCCGTGCAGGTGGTGGCAGGTGCGCAGGGCCTGCGGTCCGTTCGCACACACCCAGTACGCAGCCACGGCGAGGTCGTCGTTGGCATCGAGGCCGTTGCTCAGTCGCCACACCAGGTTCTCGGCGGCGAGGTCGATCGTGCGCGAGGTGATGTAGACGTCGGCGATCTGCATCGCCACCGCCTGGAACTCCGCCAGGGAGCGCCCGAACTGGGTGCGGCCCTTGATGTAGTCCGCGGTCAGGTCACGCGCTCCCCCGACGACACCCGCGGCGGTGACACACAGACCCGCGACGTAGTGCTGCACCAGGGTCGCGGCCGCACCAGAACCGAGGAGTTCGGCCGGCGCGTTGTCGAGGACCACTGTGTGAGTGGTCACGCCGAACGACGAGTCGCTCTCGAGCAGGGTCACTCCCGAGGCCGACGGGTCGACGAGGACCACTACCTCGGAGTCGCCGTGCGTGGCGGTCACCAGCAGTCGGGAGGCCTCGCGAGCATCGGCCACGGCGATCTTGCGGCCGGTCACCGTGCCGTCGGCGTAGGAGGTCTGCGGGGGCGAGGTCAGCGCGCGGCCGACCTCGCCGATGGCGGGGGCGAGCAGCACCTCGCCGCTGGCGACTCCCGGCAAGAGGGCGGACTGTTGGGCCGAGTCACCGTGCGCGGCGAGGGTCAGCACCCCGCAGCACAGAGTCTCCAGGATGGGCAGGTGCACTCCGCGCGCCGCAGTCTCGCGCATCAGCACCGCCACCGCGGCCAGACCCAGGCCTTCGCCGCCGGCCGACTCGGGCACGACGAGTGAGAGCAGTCCGGCGTCGGCGAGGTCGGACCACGCCGCCTCGGTCTCGCGTTTGCTCGCACGCTCGAGCGTCTCGATCACGACGGAACGAACCGCCTCGATCGCTTCGGTCTCCTCAGTGCTCGGCGGGGCAAACCCGTCGATCTGACCGTCCACAGTCACGCCTTCTCCTACCCTCAGCCAACGTCCCGCCCAGCGAAACTGTAACGTGTTCTACCACGACGTCGGAAGGACGAAGACCGCGTGAACCCGCTTTCAATGCTTCGCAACTCGGTCTACATGCCCTATGCGCGCATCCCACCGGGGCAGATCGTCGAGTTGCCGGGGCGGGGCACGACCTACGTCACCGACACCGCGGGGCCTGACCCGGACTCCCCCACGATCGTGCTCTTGCACGCCTTGGGCTGCACCGGCCTGCTCACCTGGTTCCCGGCTATCGAAGGCCTCTCGAAGCGCTTCCGGGTGATCACCCTCGACCAGCGTTGCCACGGGCAGGGCATTCACACCGAGCACTTCAGCCTGGTCGACTGCGCCGACGACGTGGCTGCGTTGCTCGACGTGCTCGAGATCGACAGCGCCGTCATCGCGGGCTACTCCATGGGCTCGATCGTCGCCCAGCGCATGTGGCGTCAGCACCCCAGCCGGGTCCAGGGGCTCGTGCTCGCCGCCACCACCGACCGGTTCCGGCGCAGCATGGTCGAGATGTTGTTCTTCGCGGCCATGGAGGGCTCGATGCTGGCCACCCGTGGTGCGGCCCGCTCCCGGATCGCCTCGTGGGCTGCGAAGACGGCCGCCGAGGCCACCGACTTCGAACCCAGCGACATCCAGGAATGGGCCCTACGCGAGTTCCGCAGCACCAGTGCCTGGGGTGTCGGCCAGGCGCTGAGCGCACTCGGGCGGCACCACTCCCGCCCGTGGCTGAGACGCATCGACGTGCCGACCGCTGTCGTGGTGCTCAACAACGACCACGTGATCCCGCCGGCGCGTCAGCGCGAACTGGCACGGGCCATCCCGGGGGCCACCATCCACGACATCGACGCCGGGCACGCCTCGTGCGTCCTGGAGTCCGAGGTCTTCGTGCCCGCGTTCCTCGAGGCCGCGGCGACAGTCAACGCCCGACGCCGCGATTTCGCCGACCGTGTCGAGAGCAGCGACTCGGCCTAGGACTCGAGCCCTAGGACTTGGCCGCTCGCTTCGCCGTGGACCGCGCCTTGCGGATGGGCGTGGGCTTGGTCAAGGCCCCGGCCGCCTTCTTGAGAACCTCGAGTTCGGCCGGGAAGCGCTGAGCCAGGTCGTCGACGTCGGGCATCGACTCACGGCAGGCGATGATCCCGACGTGCACCTTGCCGTTGTTGGACATCACGGTGACGTTGAGGCCCGCGCCGTGGAAGACCGGGCCCAAGGGCACCAGCGCCAGGATCTGTGCCCCCATGAAGTAGAGCGGGATCGGTGGTCCGGGAACGTTGGAGATGACCAGGTTGTGGACGACCGGGTGCTTCTCGGCCAGTCGCAGGCTCGCATAGGCCCGCACGGCCAGACCGAAAGTGCGGGGGGCGGCGAACTCGGCCCAGTCCTGCAGGGAGTCGGCGCTGATCGCCTGCGCGTGCTCCTTGGCGAACCTGTTGCTCGATGCGAGAAGCCCGAGGCGCTCGATCGGGTCGGCCAGGTCGGTGCCCAGTCGCGTGAACAGGGCCGAGACCTTGTTGGCCCCCACCTCGCGTTTGGAGGTCTCGCGCACCGACATCGGGACGGTGGCCAGCAGCGAGGTCTCAGGCAGTTCGTCGCGATCAGCCAGATAGGAGCGAAGGGCACCGCCGGCCACGGCGAGCACCACGTCGTTGACCGTGGCGCCGGTCGAGGTCTTGACGTCCTTGATGTCCTCGAGGCTCATGTCGACCAGGGCCACCGCGCGGTGTCCGGTGATCGTCCCGTTGAAGGAGGTGCGCGGAGCAGTCAGGGGTGCCGCCATCGCGGTGCCCGCGCGCGCCCGAGTCACCGTCTGGGCGATCCCCCTCACCGAGGGGCCCAGCGCGCGCGGGATGTTGAGCGGGCGGGTGAAGGTCGCCGCGACACCCCGGCCGAGGAGTTCGACGCGACCCGGCTCGTGACCGAACGGGGTGATCGTGGTCAACGCCATCGGCGGCGCGTCGGGCTCGATCGAGCACAGGTGCGAGATCAGGTTGGCTCCCGAGACCCCGTCGACGGTGGCGTGATGCATCTTGGAGAACACCGCGACCAGTTCGCGGCCGGCCTGGTCGACGTACCCCTCGATGACCCACATCTCCCACAGGGGGCGCGACCGGTTCAGCGGCAGGCCCGCGAGGCGTCCGGTCAGTTGGGTGAGTTCCTTGTATCCGCCCGGCTTCGGCAGCGCCGAGCGGTGCACGTGTCGCTCGATGTCGAAGTGCTTGTCCTCGACCCAGACGGGGTGATCGAGACCGAGCGGAACCCGGCGCAGTTTGCGCGTGAACTCGGGGACGTCCCGCACGTTCGCCTCGATGCCGGCTTGCAGAGCGTCGAACGAATAGCCGTCGGGCATCGTCGAGGGATCCAGCATGATCACGCCGCACACGTGCATGAGCTGCTCAGGCGTCTCTAGGTAGAGGAAGCTCGCGTCGAGCCCCGATAGCCGTTCCATCGCGCTTCTCCTGCCCCCGTTGGCGCCGCCACCATCCGGTGGCACTGCACCCTCAACGAGCAGAACTCTTGCACGGCACCGTGACTCGCGTCTCACCTTCTGCGGTTCGCGAGCGCCGCGGGTAGGTTTGACACGTGTCATTTCGTCGCCGCGCCCTGATGTATGCCGCCCTCACCGCCAACGCCGTGCGGCCCCTCCCTGGCCTGCGCGCCGGCGTCCCGTCGTTCTTCGCCGGCTGGCTGACCGGCGAGATGGCACCGCATTGGCTG
This sequence comes from Nocardioides sp., assembly GCA_041581495.1. Lineage (GTDB taxonomy): Bacteria > Actinomycetota > Actinomycetes > Propionibacteriales > Nocardioidaceae > Nocardioides. The sequence continues at coordinate 8,186 of JBFIDC010000057.1, forward strand.
GCGGTCACGACTGCTGATGCGGCCACCCACCTCGCGGGCCGACGCCGCGACCCCGTTGCCCTCGCGGCCGCCGGCGCGGCAGCGGCCGGGTTGGGCTACCTCATCCACCTGGCCAGGGCCGATCAGGAGACCGCCGAGCGAGCCCTCGCAGAGGCCCTGGGCCCCGACTACGTCGACCACTTGGAGCAACGCCCCACCCCGGCGGACCTGGCCACGCCTTGGCGCAGTCTTCTCAACCCCTTCCGGATGCGGAATCCGGCCGTGAAGGTCGAGCGCAACCTCGCCTACGGCGATGCCGGCAAGCGCAACTACCTCGACATCTATATGCCCGCAGACGACTCGGGCCGGCCTCCCGGCGGCGCACCCGTGCTGCTCCAGGTGCACGGCGGCGCCTGGATGGTCGGCACCAAGGACCAGCAGGGCATCCCGCTCATGCAGCACCTCGCCGCCAAGGGCTGGATCTGCGTGGCGATCAACTACCGACTGGCACCGCGCGACGCCTTCCCGGCCCACGTCATCGACGTGAAGAAGGCGATCCATTGGATCCGCGAACACATCACCGAATACGGCGGCGACCCCGACTACATCGCCATCACCGGTGGGTCCGCGGGCGGGCACCTCAGTTCCCTGGCGGCGCTGACCGCCAACGACCGCGAGTGGCAACCCGGGTTCGAGGATGCCGACACCTCGGTACAGCTGGCCATCCCCCACTACGGCGTCTATGACTTCGCCGGTTCCACCGGCAGCAAGGCCGCCATCCAACTCCGCGACCTGTTCCTCGCCGATCGGGTGTTGAAGAAGAAGTGGGACACCGACCCCGAGGCCTTCGAAGCCGCCAGCCCGATCTTGCGGATCACCTCGGATGCACCGGACTTCTTCGTGCTTCACGGCGCTCACGACACCCTGGTGCCCGTCGACCAGGCTCGAGCGTTCGTCAGCCGCCTGCGCGATCTCTCCAAGCGCAGTGTTGTCTATGCCGAACTGCCCGGCGCCCAGCACGCCTTCGACATCTTCCCCTCGATTCGCTCCGCCCACATCGTGCGCGCGATCGATCGCTATCTGCACTGGCACTGGAACCAGTACCGCCGCGAACAACAGGCGGCGGAGACGTCGTAGGTCCGCTCGCCGGGCGCGTGGCTAGGAGTCTTCGCTCTCTGCCTGGGCCAGTCGTTGCTGGACCTCGACGCTGAGCAGACTCACCCGGTCGGTGACGTCGTCGAGGCGTGCGTGAAGGACCGCCGGGTCGATGCTCGAGGCCTTGACGGTCCCCGGGGAGACCAACTTGACCGCGATCCGCAGGGCCGTGACCGCGTTCCCCAACTCGTGCACCAGCTCGCGCACCCCGAGCACGCGCAGGCGATCGCGCTCGGCCTCGCTCGCGAGCTCGGCTTCGGTCTTGGGTTCGGGCTCGCTGGCGATCCAGCGATAGCCGAGTCCGCTGTCGGTGCGGATGTACCGCGGCTCGGTCGCGTCGTCCTGCAGTTTGGAGCGCAGCCCGCGGATGTGGGCACGCAGCGATGCCTTCGACTCATCGCCGTGCCGGCGATCCCATACGGCATCGAGCAACCAGCGGTGGGTCAGCAGCCGACCCGGATGAGCACTGAAGACCTCGAGCAGTCGCCACTCGGTCGGGGTGAGTCGCACCTCCTCGTCGCAGACCCGAAGTGAACGCGACGGCAGGTCGATCGACAGGTCGCCGAACTCGCGTCGTCGTTGGGTCTGCTGCGCCTCGGAGTCGACTGCGCGCCGAGCCAGCGCACGCATCCTGGCCAGCAGTTCCTCCACGCCGAACGGCTTCTGGAGGAAGTCATCGGCCCCCGCATCGAAGGCCTCGACTCGGCGCAGTTGCTCGGTGACCGCCGAGAGCACCAGGACCGGCACCTCCGACCAGGTGCGCAGTCGGCGCACGACCTCGACGCCGTCGCGATCGGGAAGCCGCAGGTCCAACACGACCATGTCGGCGCCCTCAGTGGCCAACGCCTCGAGCGCGGTCTCGGCATCGCCGACCACCCTCGCCTCGTAGCCCTCACGGTCAAGGACCCCGTGCAGGGCCCGGGTGAGTTGGACGTCGTCGTCCACGATCAGCACCTTGACCACTCAAGGAGCCTATCCAGCCTCGGCCCGAGGCGATAGCGATGCGACTTCGCAGACAGCGCGCACCGCGCCGGGCAGAACCTCGCGCGGAGTGCCGGTTTCGCACTATCGTCGAGAGGGCACCGGGGCGGCCAAGGGGGAGCCCAGGCCAGAGCCAGCCCTGAGGGAGATCCATGAAGCACTTTGTGATCCGCCTGTATGTGGCGGGAGGAACCCAGGCGGCCAGGCAGGCCGAGGCGTCGCTGCGTCAACTCATGAGTGCGGCCGAGGTCAGCTTGGATCTCGAGGTGATCGACGTCCTCGCCCACCCCACGGCCGCCGAAGCGGCCGGAGTGCTCTCGACCCCGCTGCTGGTGCGCGAGGAGCCGGGTCCGAGGCGTCGCATCATCGGCGACCTCACCGACTGCGCCCGCCTCGCCGACGCCCTGGGGGTCAACTACGCGCGCACCGCGATGGTGGAGACACCCGAGAGGTAGCCCTCAGGGACTGCACCGAGACTCGGTTGGGGAACCCGACCGTTCGCTAGCGCGGGAGGCCCAGAATTCGCTCCCCTGCCACGTTGCGCAGGATCTGGGTGGTTCCTCCGGCGATAGACAGGCACCGGGTGTTGAGCATCTCCCACACGTCGGCGCGTAGTTGGTCGCCGGGCGCCACTAGGGCATCGCCTTGCAGTTGCACCACCAGCTCAGAAGCGTCTTGTCGGTTGCGCACGCCCAGCAGCTTGGCCACGCTCGACTCCGCACCCGGACCCTGGCCGGCCAGCGAACGCAGCGTGGAACGCACCGCCAACAGAGCGCAGACTGTCGAGAGCGCCACGGCGCGCCCGACTCGCATCTGCTGTGGGGCCGACAATCCGGCAGCAGCCAGAGCCACGGCACGCTCGGCACTCTTCTCCAGTCGCGAGTTCGCCATCGCGACCCGCTCGTTGGCCAACGTCGTGCGCGCCAACTTCCAGCCCCCGTTGACCTCACCGACCAGGCAGTCGTCGGGCACGAAGACCTCATCGAGGAAGACCTCGTTGAACAACGCCTCTCCGGTGATCTCACGCAGTGGGCGGACGTCGATCCCAGGCGTCTTCATGTCGACGAGGAAGTAGGAGATGCCCTGGTGCTTGGGGGCATCTTGATCGGTGCGGGCCAGACAGATGCCCCAGTCCGCACGCTCGGCCATCGAGTTCCACACCTTCTGACCGCTCAGGATCCAACCGCCATCGACCTTCTCGGCCTTGGTGCGCAGCGAGGCGAGGTCTGAGCCGGCCCCCGGTTCGGAGAACAACTGGCACCACACGAGGTCGCCGAGCAGGGACGGCCGGACGAAGGCCTCCTTCTGCTGTTCGGTGCCGTGCTCGAGGATCGTGGGCACCGCCCAGCCCGCGATGACGATGTCGGGGCGGGTGACGCCCGCTTCGGCGAGTTCCTCATCGATGACGATCTGGGTCACCGGGTCGGCCCCCAGGCCGTACGGCGCCGGCCAGTGCGGCGTGAGGTAGCCGTTGTCGACCAGCGCCGGTCGCAACTGGTCAGGCGGCAACGCCGCCAGTCGCGCGGCCTCGGCGCGAGCCTGGGGGCGGATCGCCTCGTCGCGGCCCTCCAGGTCGACGTGAACGTGTCGCCGCACACCGCGCACGGCCTGTTCGGTCAGCCGGATCGCGGCGTCGTCGGAATCGCCGACCAGTGCCCTCAGGCTCAACGCACGACGCAGATAGAGGTGGGCGTCGTGCTCGTGGGTGAACCCGATGCCGCCGAGCACCTGGATGCAGTTCTTGGCGTTCGACGCGGCACCCTCGAAACAGGTCACCAGGGCTACCTCGGCGGCGTAGGCCCACTGCTCCTCGTCGCCGAACGCCGTGTTCGCAACGTCCCAGGCAGCGGCGGTCACCGCTTCGGCGGTCTCCAGCATCTCGGCACACAGATGCTTGATCGCTTGGAAGGAGCCGATTCGCTGGCCGAACTGCTCACGCACCTTGGCGTACTCGACCGCGGTGTGCAGCGCCCAGCGTGCCAGACCCGATGCTTCGGCGGCGGCGAGCGTCACCAGGGTGCGCCGCACCAGGGCCGCGTTGAGGCCAGGCACGGGAAGGATGTCCGCCGCCGACCAGTTCGGCTCCACCGAACCGAAGCGACGCGTCAGGTCGAGGCCCAGCCCGGAACGTGAGGTCGAGTCCGTGGCCGGGACCACGAACCATTCGTCTGCATCGTTGGGAACCAAGAAGTGCGTGGCCGACGGCACGTCGGAGACCGCCTTCAGGGCGGGGTCGAGCCCGATTCCGACGACGGCCCCCTGACCGAGTTCTTCGGCGATCCCCGCGGTCTGTCCGAGCAGTGCCGAGGCCACGGCGACGCTGAGCAGCGGCCCCGGCGCCAGTTCGCGCGCACATGCCTCAAGGGCAACCGCCGCGTCGAGGACCGATCCTCCGCCGCCACCGACCGCCTCGGGGAGGCCGATCGTGGCCACGCCCATCTCGACACTGGCCTTCCAGGCGTCGCCGAAGGAGGCATCAGCATCGGCCTCCGCGACACGTGCGGCGTCGGCCCCGCCGAGGTCGGCGGCCCATTGCTGCAGGCTGCGCGCCAGCTCGACGTGCTCGTCAGAGATGCCAATCGACACAGGTGACTCCTTGGGACCAAGAACTAGAACAGGTTCTAATCCTACTAGAGTCCACCGGGTGACCGATATGCCTGCAGACCTGCTCACCCATGCGCTTGCAGCCAAGGGCTTCATGCCGGAGGACGAGGGGATGCTCCTGTATCGCTACGGACTGGAGCGTCTGGGCCAGGGACCCGCTCTCGAAGTCGGCACCTACTGCGGCAAGTCCGCGATCTATCTGGGCGCCGCTGCTCGTGAGATCGCAGGCGAGGCGGTGGTGTTCACCGTTGACCACCACCGAGGCTCCGAGGAGAACCAGTCCGGCTGGGAGCACCACGACCCGACGCTCGTCGACCCCGAACTCTCCGTGATGGACACCTTGCCCGTCTTCCGGCGCACGATCGCACTCGCCGGCCTGGAGTCCCAGGTGGTGGCGATCATCGGCCAAAGCACCACCGTGTCCCGCTGGTGGCGCACTCCCCTGTCGCTGCTGTTCATCGACGGGGGCCACGCCGAGGTCCACGCGCAGAACGACTACAGCGGGTGGGCGCCATGGGTGATGCCCGGTGGACTGCTCGTGATCCACGACGTGTTCCCGGATCCGGCCGACGGCGGCCGGCCCCCGTACGACCTCTCTCAGCGGGCGCTGGCCACGGGTGCC
>JBFIDC010000058.1:0-13470 GCA_041581495.1 Nocardioides sp.
ACTCGATCTCGTCCTGCGAGAGGGCGACGTGCTGGTCGCCTGCGAGGTCAAGACGCGTTCCGGCGAGGGGTGCGGCTCTCCGCATGAGGCGGTGAATCCGACCAAAGTGGCGCGGCTCCATCAGTTGCTGTGGCTGTGGTGCGAGGCCCACGACCTCCGCCCGCAGGAGACGCGCGTCGACGTCGTCGGCATCCTGCGCTCCTCGCGTGGCGCGGCCAGGCTCGACCACGTGCGGGGGCTGGTCTGATGCCGTTCGCGACCACGCACTGCGTCTCGCTCGATGGTGCCACCGGCCACCTCATCGACGTCCAGGCCGACGTTTCGCCCGGACAGGTCGCCACTGTTCTGGTGGGACGCCCCGACTCTGCGCTGAGCGAGTCGCGCGATCGGTGTCGGATGGCCATCATCAACAGCCGCTTCGACTGGCCCAACACCCGCCGGACCACGATTCTGCTCTCCCCAGCCGACCTGCCCAAGCGCGGCACTCACTACGACTTGGCCATCGCCGTCGGCATCCTCGGTGCGCTCGGTGAAGTGCCCGTCGCAGGACTGGTCGGCACCGTGTTCTTGGGCGAGTTGACCCTGTCCGGAGGCCTGCGTTCGGTTCGCGGTGTGTTGCCGATGGCGCTGGCCGCCAAGCAGCGCGGAATGAAACGCATCGTGGTTCCGGAGCCTCAGGTCGGCGAGGCCGCCATGGCCGGTGGGCTGGAGGTCCTCGGCATGCGGTCCTTGGCTCAGGTGGTCGCCGAACTCCGGGGCGAAGAGATCCCCGCGGCACCTCCCGTCGCACCGATGTCAGGTGGGCGGCTGCTGTCGTGGCGTGGCCAGGAGCGACTCGACGAGGTGGACCTGAGCGATCTGCGGGGCATGGCCGATGCGCGGTACGCGGCCGAGGTCGCCGCCGCCGGTGGTCACCATCTGCTGCTGTCCGGCCCCAAAGGGTCAGGCAAGACCAGCCTGGCGGAGCGAATCCCCGGGATGCTCCCCGACCTGAGCCGGGAGGAGGCGGTCGAACTCACCGCGCTCTATTCCCTGGCCGGCGCCATCGAACCGGGGGACTCGATGGTGGTCCGGCCGCCCTTTGCCGCGCCTCACCACGACGCGAGCCGAGCCAGTGTCGTGGGGGGAGGGAGCGGTCAGGTCCGACCCGGCGAGATCAGCCGAGCCCATTGCGGCGTGCTGTTCCTCGATGAGTTCCCGTTGTTCCGCACCGACGTGATCGACGCGTTGCGCGAGCCGATGGAAGGCGGCGACATCACCATCGCCCGGGCCGATGAATGCGTGCGATTGCCGGCGCGGGAGTCTGGTGGTGCTGGCCGCCAACCCGTGCCCGTGCGGCAACTACCGCGCCGCGGCAGGCCGAGACGGGTGCACGTGCAGCGACCAGCAACGCCGTCGCTACCAGGCCCGGGTCCGCGGACCGGTGCTGGACCGCGTCGACATCACCAGGCACCTGGCGGCATCCTCGGTCACCGGAGCCGCCGCCATCGACGTCTCGGAATCGACCGCGGCGGTGCGCGCACGGGTGAGTGCCGCCCGAGACAGGCAAGCCATTCGGTTCACTGGGGAGAGTTGGCGGCTCAACGGCCAGGTCCCAGGACCGGCACTTCGCGAGCGCTGGCCGCTGCTCCCCGACGGCGCTGTCCTGCTGGACCAACTGCTCGTCGATGGTCGCCTGACCCAGCGGGGGGCGGTCCGCTCGCACCGCCTGGCCTGGACGATCGCTGATCTGGCCGGCACCGAGGCTCCGGGGCGCGCCGAGACCGAGGTCGCCCTCAAGTTGCGCAGCGGCGACCCGCTGATGGCGGCCTGGCTCGAACGGCGGGCCGGATGAGGGTGCAACCGACTGACCTCGAAGTCGAGCGCCGGGCCCGCGCGGCGTTGAGTTCCACCCGTGAGCCCGGCTCCCAATGGTTGGCCTCCGGTGTGGCCGAGTTCGGGGCACTCGAGCTCTACGAATACCTGATGAGCGGACGTCGACACACCGGAACCGCCCAGGAGGTGGCCAGACGCTTGGCCCGGGTCGACCCGGACCGGCTCCTCGCCGACGGCGCCCGGCGCGGTCTGCGCTACGTCGTTCCGGGCGATGAGGAGTGGCCGGCGCAGGTCGAGGACATGGCGGTCGCCGAACCACTGGGCACCCTTGGCGGGGCGCCGCTGGGCCTGTGGGTGCGCGGGCCGTGGCGCCTGGACCAACTGCAGCGCTCAGTCGCCGTCGTGGGCTCGAGGTCGGCCACGACCTACGGCTGTGAGGTGGCCGCCGAGATAGCCGCCGGTGTCTCCGAGGCCGGGTGGGTCGTCGTGTCGGGGGCCGCCTTCGGGATCGACGCCGCCGCCCACCGGGGCGCGCTGGTCGGTGGCCCCTCTGTGGCGCTGCTCGCGTGCGGGGCCGATCGGGCCTACCCGCTGGCGCACGAGAGCCTGATCGATGAAATCGCCGAGGCGGGCGCCGTGGTCTCAGAGACACCTCCTGGCGGCGCCCCGCTGAAGGCGAGGTTCCTCTCCCGCAACCGGCTGATCGCCGCCCTGACCCGCGGGACCCTCGTGGTCGAGGCGGCCGTGCGCAGCGGTGCCCTCAACACCGCGACCTGGGCCACCAGGATCAACCGGCCCCTGATGGGGGTGCCGGGTCCGGTGACGAGTGCACCCTCGGAGGGGGTGCACCGACTGGTCCGCCTGGGGCAAGCCTCGCTGGTGACGACCGCGGCTGACGTCCTCGAGTTCGTCGGTGACATGGGGGAGTACCTCCAGGTCGAGGCCCGAGGGTTGCCGCGACCCGGCGACGGACTCTCGCCCGTCCACCGCGACGTGCTCGAGGCCGTGCCGGTGCGTCGGCCCGCGGGCGAAGAATCGATCGCGCGGTTGGCCGGAGTCCCGACCGCCGACGCGGCAGCGGCGCTCGCGCAACTTCGGATGCAACAACTGGTCCAACGTGTCGGCGTCGGCTGGACGTTGGCGCGGCAACCCCCCGGCGCCTCGGGAGATGCCTAGCCTGGGGGAGTGTCGACCGTTCCCACTCCGGAGGAGTCCCGGGGCTCTCCGGAATCCCCCGACGAGGGGTTGCCCGAGGCGTTCGCGCGCGTCCTCGGTGACTACGAACGGCACCTGAGCAGCGAACGCGACCTCACGCCGCACACGGTGCGGGCCTACCTCGGCGACATCGGCAGTCTCTTGGGGCATCTGGACCGGATGGGCATGAAGGATCTCGCCGACATCGACCTGCGCTCCTTGCGCAGTTGGCTGGCACTTCAGCAGACCACCGGCCGCTCCCGGGCGACCCTGTCTCGCCGCGCGACCGCCGCACGCGTGTTCACCGCCTGGCTCGCCGGCACCGGCCGAGTCAGCGCCGATGTCGGCGCGAGCCTGGGATCGGCCCGATCTCAGCGCGCGCTCCCGTCGGTGCTCAGGCAAGACGAGGCCGCCGAACTCGTCCGCGCCGCTGCGGAGTGGGCCGACGACGGAAGCCCGGTCGGTGTGCGCGATGTGGCGATGCTCGAACTGCTCTATGCCACCGGAATCCGGGTCGGCGAACTGGTCGGCCTGGATCTCGATGCCCTCGACCGAGAGCGTGACCTGGTCCGCGTCTTCGGCAAGGGCCGCAAGGAGCGATCGGTGCCCTTCGGGGTGCCTGCCCGACGAGCACTCGGGCGTTGGCTCGATGTGGGGCGACCTCAGTTGCGCACCGAGACGTCAGGGCCGGCGCTGTTCTTGGGAGTCCGCGGTGCTCGCATCGATCAGCGCGCGGTGCGCACGATGGTTCATCAGCGCATCGCGGCGGTGCCCGGTGCCCCCGACATGGGCCCGCACGGCCTGCGCCACACGGCTGCCACGCACCTGCTTGAAGGGGGAGCGGACCTGCGGTCGGTCCAAGAACTGCTGGGCCACGCCTCGCTGGCCACGACCCAGCTCTACACCCATGTCACCACCGACCGACTGCGCGCCGCATACCGGCAAGCGCATCCGCGAGCCTGATCACCGGCGCAGGCATGAGCGCAGGGGCAGGGCCCCGTGTCCGCTGCACCACCTCGCTCCAGAGCGGAAGCAACCGGACCGAGCCCGTCCCGACCAGGCGGAGCGGGTCGAGGTAGGTCTCGCCGGCGATCCATCCCCAGTGCAGGCACGGACGCGGCGGGCAGTGGGAGGCCACCTGAGACAAGGTGCCCAGGACGGATCCGGCGGCGACCTCCTCTCCGAGGCTCACCGCGGCCTCGACAGGTTCATAGGTCGTGCGGGTCATCCCGTGAGCGACCACCACGACACCGCGCCCGGCCAGTAGGCCGGCGTAGGTGATGGTCCCGGGCAGCGCGGCGCGCACCGGTTGCCCGACGTCGCCGGCGAGGTCGACCCCGCGGTGGCCCGCCGAGTAGGGCCCCGATGCTGGCTCGAAGGGCCGCACCACAGCGGGGGGTGGAAGCAGTGGCCACGTGCCCACGGGGTCCGTCTCAGCCGACGCGGGAAAGCCGGCCAAGAGGCCGGCGAGGACGAACGCGACCGCGATAGGTAGTGGGGTGGTCATCGAGGGAGACTGGCGCACCGCGACCCGTTGCCGTGAGCCTCCTGTTCGTGCCTGTGGAGAACTCGGCGCTCGGTACGACCGGCCCAGGCTGGTCGATTCGCCCGTCCGGAGCAGAATCGGTAGTCTGAACCTCGCAGCGCGGCCCGTCCGCGTTGACTTCGCACGCAGGCAGACCACGACGGTTCGGCTCTGATCATCAGAGCAGGGCCGATCACCCGTGGGCGAGGCCCTCAGTCCCGGCCCAGCAGTCTTGGGCAAGGGTCGGGTCACGCGCAGGCGTCAGGGCGACCGGCAACCGCTGGCCGCACAAACTGAACACACAACCGGGATCCGAGACCGGTGCGTCCTGCCAAGCACGATCAAGGGCGCACACACGGGATCGCTCCCACAGGAGAAAACAAATGGCAGTCGTCACCATGCGCCAGCTGCTCGAGAGCGGCGTGCACTTCGGACACCAGACCCGTCGGTGGAACCCGAAGATGAAGCGCTTCATCATGACCGAGCGCAACGGCATCTACATCATCGACCTGCAGCAGTCGCTGGCCTACATCGACCGCTCCTACGCCTTCATCAAGGAGACCGTCGCCAAGGGCGGCGTCGTGATGTTCGTGGGCACCAAGAAGCAGGCCCAGGAGGCGATCGCCGAGCAGGCGACCCGCGTCGGGATGCCCTATGTCAACCAGCGTTGGCTCGGCGGCATGCTCACCAACTTCCAGACCGTGCACCAGCGGATCAACCGACTCAAAGAACTCGACGAGATCGACTTCGAGGACGTCGCCGGCAGCAGCCGCACCAAGAAGGAACTGCTGCAGATGCGCCGCGAGCGCGACAAGTTGGACAAGTCGCTCGGCGGTATCCGCGAGATGACCCGCACGCCTTCGGCCGTGTGGATCGTCGACACCAACAAGGAGCACCTCGCCGTCGAAGAGGCGCGCAAGCTCCGGATCCCGATCATCGGCATCCTCGACAGCAACTGCGACCCCGACCTGGTCGACTTCCCGATTCCGGGCAACGACGACGCCATCCGCGCGGTCGGCCTGCTCACCCGGGTGATCGCCGACGCGGTCGCCGAGGGGCTCATCGCCCGCTCCGGTGGCGGTTCCAGCGAGGGCGCGACCGCCGCTGAGGAGCCGTTGGCCGAGTGGGAGCGTGAACTGCTCGGTGGCGAGGGCGACAAGCCCGCCGAGACTCCCGCGGCCGAGGCCACCGAGGCGCGCGCCGCCGAGGCAGCGGCTGCTGAGGCTCCCGCTGCCGAAGCCCCGGCCGCCGAGGCACCCGAGGCTCCGGCCGCTGAGGCCACCACCGACGCGCCGGCCTGACGCCAGCACGCCGACTCCAACTAGCCAGAACAGGAACACCCACCACCATGGCTGACTTCACCGCCAGCGACGTCAAGCGTCTCCGTGAGCAAACCGGCGCGGGGATGATGGACTGCAAGAAGGCGCTCGAGGAGAGCGACGGCGATTTCGACAAGGCCGTCGAACTGCTCCGCGTCAAGGGTGCCGCCAAGGCGGCCAAGCGTGGCGAGGAGCGCGAGGCCTCGGCCGGCCTCGTGGCGCACGCCCCGGGTGTCCTGGTCGAGCTCAAGTGCGAGACCGACTTCGTGGCCAAGGGCGAGGAGTTCGTCTCGGTGGCTCAGCGCGTCGCCGACGCCGCGAGCGCGTCCGACGCCGAAGACATCGAGGCGCTCAAGGCTGTTCCCCTGGATGGCCAGAGCGTCGGCGAGGTCGTCGAGGCGCTTGCCATCAGCATCGGCGAGAAGATCGAACTCGGCCGTTTCGTGAAGTTCGAGGGCGACGTCGTGGCCTACATGCACAAGCGTGCGGCCGACCTCCCCCCGGCTGTGGGCGTGCTGGTGCAGTACGACGGCAGCGCCGACGCGGCTCGTGCGGCGGCCATGCAGGTCGCGGCCATGCGTCCTCAGTACCTCACCCGTGACGAGGTCCCCGCTGACATCGTCGAGAAGGAGCGCGCGATCGCCGAGGCGACCTCGCGCGAGGAGGGCAAGCCCGAGCAGGCGATCGCCAAGATCACCGAGGGGCGGCTCAACGGCTTCTTCAAGGAGGTCGTGCTCCTCGAGCAGCCCTCCGTGACTGAGAACAAGAAGACGGTCAAGGCGGTGCTGGACGAAGCAGGGACCACTCTGGTTCGCTTTGCCCGCTTCGAGGTCGGCGCCTGAGGATCGGCCACAGGCCGGTTGGAGGAGAGTAGATGTCAGACGAGCCCGGCTATCGCAGGGTCCTGCTCAAACTCTCCGGCGAGGTGTTCGGCGGCGGCCAGGTCGGTGTCGACCCCGACGTGGTCGCCACGATCGCTGAGGAGATCGCCGCGGTCCAGGCCGCGGGCGTCCAGATCGCGGTCGTGACCGGCGGCGGCAACTTCTTCCGCGGCGCCGAGCTTCAGCAGCGCGGCATGGATCGTGTGCGTGCCGACTACATGGGGATGCTGGGCATCGTCATGAACTGCCTGGCCCTTCAGGACTTCCTGGAGAAGCTCGGCATCGAAACCCGCGTCCAGACCGCCATCACCATGGGGCAGGTCGCCGAACCCTATGTTCCTCGCCGCGCCATCCGGCACATGGAGAAGGGACGCGTCGTGATCTTCGGCGCCGGCATGGGCATGCCGTTCTTCTCCACCGACACGGTCGCGGTTCAGCGCGCGCTCGAGAGCAAGTGCGAGGTCGTCCTCTTCGACAAGTCGGGCGTCGACGGTGTCTACACCGCCGACCCCAAGGTGGACCCCAGCGCCACCAAGATCGACGAGATCACCTACGACGAGGCGTTGTCGCGGGGGTTGCGGATCATGGACCAAACCGCCTTCACCCTCGCGAGTGAGAACAAGCTCCCCATGATCGTGTTCGGAATGGCCGCCGAGGGCAGCATCCTTCGCGCGGTGCAGGGTGAGAGGATTGGCACGCTCGTTCGCCCGGGGTGAACACCTCGCAGAGAACGGCGGACACCTTCGACGAAGCAGGAGCCAGGCGTGATCAACGACATCCTCAACGAGGCCGACGGCAAGATGGACAAGTCGGTCGAGGCCACTCGCGAGGAGTTCGCCGCGATCCGAGCGGGTCGGGCGACGCCCTCAATGTTCAACAAGATCATGGTCGACTACTACGGCACACCGACCCCGCTGCAGCAGCTCGCCTCGTTCACCGCGCCCGAGGCCCGCATCATCATGGTCGCGCCCTACGACATCGGCGCCATGCCCAACGTCGAGAAGGCCATTCGCGACTCCGACCTGGGAGTGAACCCGGCCAACGACGGCAAGGTGCTGCGCTGCGTCTTCCCGGAACTGACTGAGGATCGCCGCAAGGAGTACGTCAAGCTCGCCCGCACCAAGGCCGAGGACGGCCGGGTCGCGGTCCGGAACCTGCGTCGCACCGCCAAGCAGGGCCTGGAGAAGCTGGAGAAGGACGGCGAGGTCGGCAAGGACGACGTCACCGGCGCCGAGAAGCGGCTCGACGCGGTCACCAAGAAGCACACCGACGAGATCGACGACATGCTCAAGGCCAAGGAAGCCGAGCTGCTCGAGGTATGAGTCAGTCCTCGCCCGCTCCGGCCAAGGACCACGGCCGCGCCGGGCGGGACCTCAAGGCGGCCATCGGGTCAGCAGGCGTGCTGCTCGGAGCGATCGCGCTCTCGCTGCTCTTCTGGAAGCCCGCCTTCATGGCGATCGTCGCGATCGCGGTCGTCGTGGCGATCTGGGAGCTTCACAAGGGACTCCAGGCACAAGACATCGACCTGCCGGAGCAGCCGCTGATGGTCGGCGGCGTGGTCATGGTCGTGGTCGCCTACTTCTACGGCGCTCCCGCGTTGGTCACCGCGACGGCGGTCGCCGCCTTGGTCACCATGCTGTGGCTCTTACGCCGCGGCATCGACGGCTACGTCAAGAACGCCACAGCCTCGGTCTTCACGATCATCTACGTGCCGTTCCTCGGCGCCTTCGTTGCGCTCCTGCTCGCCGAGGGCGGCCACACCGGCGCGGGGCTCGATGACAAGGGGGTGGCCGGGGTGATCACCTTCATCCTGGTCACGATCGCCTCGGATACCGGCGGCTACGCCGCGGGGGTCCTGTTCGGCAAGCACCCGATGGCCCCGGTCATCTCACCGAAGAAGTCGTGGGAGGGCTTCGCGGGCTCGGTCTTGGCGACCGTTGGCGCCGGCGTCGTTCTTGTCGTGTTCCTCCTCGACGGCGACTGGTGGGTGGGTGTGGCGCTGGGCCTGATCGCGGGGGTGATGGCCACCTTGGGCGATCTGTGCGAGTCGGTCATCAAACGTGACCTCGGGATCAAGGACATGAGCCAGGTCATCCCCGGCCACGGTGGCCTCATGGATCGCCTCGATTCACTGCTGGCCACGATCGCACCGATCTGGTTGCTGCTTCACTACGCCGTGTTCTGATCGGTCGCGACCGGCGTGTCGAGACCTCGGCAACCTCCGCACCCAACGTGCACCGAACGCCTACGCTGTGGGTGATGAACAGCGAGGAGACCGGCGCCGAGGTCGGCAGTGAGACCGGCACTGAGCCCGGCACTGACACTGGGTCTGCGGCACCCGCAGATGCCGGCGCCGCGCGACCACCGGATTGGTGGCACCGGGACCATCCGACGTTCACCGCGCTCACCGGGTTCTTCACCGGGTTGGCCTTCATCTTGCTGGTCCCCGCCCTCTATGCGGGAGTGCTCAGCCTGTTCGTCAGCACCGAGACCGTCGAGGACCTGTTCCCGTTCGTGCTGGTCACGCTGGTGGTGCCGTTGGGCCTGGTGATCTCGACCCACACGCGGCGCTTCGGTGCCTACATGTGGCTCGGACTCGTCTCCACGGGGATCGTGGTCGGGGGCGTCGGTTCGCTGGTGCTCTGGGCGCTGTTCAGCAGCCAAGCCTGACGTTTCGGGGGAGCGGGGACCCGGATGGGAGACTGGGTGCCTCATGTCCACCACTCCGCCCGAGGGCACCACGCCGCTGAGGCTCGTCTTCGACGAACCGCGCGGTCGCGCCAAGCCGCCGCGCCACCTCGCCGACCTCACCGCGGCCGAACGCGCTGACCTCGCCAAGGAGCGCGGTCTGCCGGCGTTTCGAGCCAAGCAGTTGGCGACCCACTACTTCACCCGCCTGGTCGACGACCCCGAGGCGATGACGGACCTGCCTGCCGAGTCCCGCGCCGAACTCGTGGAGACCTTCCTCCCCGATTTGATGACGCCACTGCGCACGCTGGAGGCGGACAAGGGGACCACCCGCAAGACGCTGTGGCGACTCTTCGACGGTGCGTTGGTCGAGTCGGTGCTGATGCGATACCCCGACCGGGTGACCATGTGCGTGTCCAGCCAGGCGGGCTGTGGGATGGCCTGTCCCTTCTGCGCGACTGGGCAGGGCGGGCTCCAGCGCAACATGTCGACCGCCGAGATCGTCGAGCAGGTGGTGGCGGGAGCACGCTCGCTGGCGCGGGGCGAGGTCCCCGGGGGCCCAGGCCGCGTGTCCAACGTGGTCTTCATGGGCATGGGTGAACCGCTGGCCAACTACCGCGCCGTCATCGGCGCGGTCCGGCGACTGACCGAGCCGGGGCCCGACGGCTTGGGGATGTCGGCGCGGGGGATCACGGTCTCGACCGTGGGTCTGGTGCCGCGGATCCGACAACTCACCCAAGAAGGCATCCCGGTCACGCTGGCCCTGAGCCTGCATGCACCCGACGACGATTTGCGCAACGAACTGGTGCCGATCAACACGAAGTTCTCGGTGGCCGAGACCGTCGAGGCGGCGTGGGACTACGCCCGCACGACCAAGCGGCGCGTCTCGATCGAGTACGCCATGATGCGCGGGATCAACGACCAGGCCTGGCGCGCCGACCTCCTGGCCGATGTCCTGCATGAGTACGGCGACTGGGGCTGGGTGCACGTCAACCTGATCCCACTCAACCCCACACCGGGTTCGAAGTGGACCGCCTCGGACCCGGCCGACGAGCGAGAGTTCGTACGTCGTCTGGAAGCCAAGGGGATCCCGACCACCGTGCGGGACACCCGCGGCAGTGACATCGACGGTGCCTGCGGCCAGTTGGCGGCGACCGAGTAGCACCCGAGCGCGGGGCTCGCCCGAACCGCGCCGCGCAACGGCCACGTGAGATTCACCGACCGGCCACCGACTGCTGGGTTCGGGTTGCGTCCGGCTTCCTAGCCTGGCGAGCATGACGACCTCGTTGATCGAATTCCCGGGTCTGGAACACGGACGACGGGGTGCTCCACGGCTCCGTGTCCTGGTGGTGACCGAGTCGTTCCTGCCACAGATCAATGGCGTGACGAACTCGGTGTGCCGTGTCCTCGAACACCTCAGCGACCACGGCCACGTGGCCGAACTCGTCGCACCGACCGGCCCCGAGTCCTACGCGGGATTCCCGGTGACACGCACGCCCAGCCGAGCCCTGCCGTTCTATGCCGACTTCCGCATCGGGCTCGCCTCGCGAAATCGGCTACGGGCGATCATGATCCGCTTCCGTCCAGACGTGGTCCACGTGGCCTCGCCTGCGGTTCTGGGCTACCAGGCGCTCGGTGTTGCCGAGGACCTGGGGATCCCGACCGTGGCGATCTACCAGACCGATCTGGTGGGGTTCGCCGGGCGCTACGCCATCCCCGGTGGGAGTCGTGCGATGGCACGTCTGACACGCAGGGTGCACGCCCGTGTCGACCGCACGTTGGCGCCGTCCAGAGCCAGCCTTCAGCAGTTGGCCGGCATCGGCGTCCCCAACGTCTCGCTGTGGCCTCGCGGGGTGGATCTCGAGGCGTTCCACCCCTCGCGGCGCGACGAGGAGTGGCGGCGACGGATCGCTCCAGATGGACGTCTCCTCGTGGGTTACGTCGGCAGACTGGCCGCGGAGAAGCAGTTGGACCTGCTCCAACGACTCGACGGCGACCCCCGCTATCGGTTGGTGCTCGTCGGGGAGGGCCCCGACGGCGACCGACTGCGTTCCTTGTTGCCGGATGCGGTGTTCACCGGCTTGCTGCACGGGAAGGCGCTGGGTCGGGCCTACGCCTCCCTCGACCTCTTCGTCCACACCGGGGCTCACGAGACCTATTGCCAGTCCGCGCAGGAGGCGCTGGCCTCCGGTGTCCCCGTGGTGGCGCCGGCGGCCGGCGGCCTTCTCGATGTCGTTGCGGACCCCGGACACGGCCTCCTGTATCCGCCCGGAGACGCCGACGAACTCGTGAGACTGGTCGATGGGTTGGTGGAGAACCCGCTGCTGCGCCGAACCATGGGTCACGATGCGCGACGGGCGGTGCTGGGCAGGTCCTGGCCCTCGGTGATGCAGGCGCTCGTCGCCCACTACCGCGATGTCACGGGCATCGCCACCCTCGAGCAACCGCCCATGGCCGGCTGACCACCCTCCCGCGGTCGCCCGCTGCCGATTCAGGAGGTCGGGTCCTCGACGAACAGTTCGGTGTTGCGATCGGTGCGTTGGCCGCGTGCCGAGTCGCCGGGGTGGTGCCAGTCGTTGGCGGCGAGTTCGCGGGCCAGAGATGCCAAGCGGTGCTGGTGTGGATCCGCCGGCCGTAGCCCCGGCGTCCGGCGTGGTCGATGACCGTGGTGAACAGCGACAAGGTCCCGTCGCGGTTGTCGGCGATCTCGATGATGCGGGCCTGCGATGGCCAGTCGATGTGCGCAGCGGTGTTGATCTCCCACAACCCCCCGCCGCCTGGCCGCTTGCGTGCGTAGATGCGGTTCACGTGGCTGTGCCCGTTGATCCACGCCACCACGCAGCGGTGCTGCAACAACAGTTCCAGGACCGCGGGACCCTGGACTCGGCTCTCCGGGTCGCCCCCGGTCGCCACCAGTGGGTTGTCCATGGTCTCTGAGGTGTGATGGCTGCACACGACCACGACCTTGTCGGCCGAACGAGCCAGGACCTCCTCGAGCCATCCGAACTGGGTCGCGTCCAGCGACCCGTTGGCGTACCCGTTGGGGTTGACGGTGTCGAGGACGA
This sequence comes from Nocardioides sp., assembly GCA_041581495.1. Taxonomy (GTDB): domain Bacteria; phylum Actinomycetota; class Actinomycetes; order Propionibacteriales; family Nocardioidaceae; genus Nocardioides. The sequence goes on from JBFIDC010000058.1 coordinate 12,488, forward strand.
CGAAGCGAACCTTGCCCTTGTCGAAGGTGTAGTAGGCGGTGCCCTGGCGACGGTTGGTCGCGGTGAATCCGTGCCCTCGCGGGGATCCCGTGGTCTTGAAGTGCTCGGCGACCAGTTCGGCGCGGGTCAGCAGGCGCCGGTCGGCGTCGGGGGTGACGGTGCGCACCGACGGTGTGCCGTCGAGAGATTCGACCAGGGCAGGCAGGCCACCTGAGGTGAGAACGCCGAACAGGTCGGCCGGGGAGAGCCCAGCAGGCGGCGAGATGAGCTTGAGGGATCCGGTGGCCAGGGCGTTCAACTGCATGGTGTCGGGCGGGAAGTTGCCCTGGGCCAGACCGTCGTGGTTGCCGAAGGCGGTGATCCACGGCATCGCCAGGCCGGCGGCCTGGAAGGGACGTCGGGCCGCATCGAGCAAACCGGGCACGACCGGGAAGCCGCGCAATCGCCGCGGGATGTCATCCACCTTGCCGGGCGGGGTTCCGTGCGGGTGCCAGTAGTGGGTGTCGTAGTAGGTCGGGTCGTCGTCACAGACGCCCTCGTAGGTGGTCGGATCTCCCGAATCGATCCGAACCTTGCCGCCGTCGAGCACGTCGATGTTCCAGCGGATCTCGTTGTACTGGCTGTTGTCGGAGTTGTCCCCGGTCTGCACGGTCAGAGCCAGACGCTTGCCGGTCACGGGGCCTCGGCGGATCTTGTTGATGCGGCGCACCATGGCATCGGCCACCTGCCCGGTGAGCATCTCGTGCGGGCGGTAGGCGGAGGTGAAGATCCCCGAACTCGCGTTGGCGTCGTCGTCGTTGCGGTCGGTGTATTCGACTCTGGCCGGCGATTGAGCATCGAGGATGTGCACATCGCTGATCTGCACGAAGGCCAAAACGCCACGCCGCCGGCGTGACCAGCCGCGACGGGGTCGCACCCCCAGGTCGGCCCGGCGTACATGCGGCTCACCGAGGCTGAACACCAGCTTCCGGTATCCGCCGACG
>JBFIDC010000059.1:0-13450 GCA_041581495.1 Nocardioides sp.
CCTCCGCGTCCATCCGGGTCGCCAAGGTTCGCGAGTAGCGGGTGCCGTCGGGCATCGCATAGCGCGCACGGTAGGTCACCGCGCCGGACGCGCTCACGCGCCGCTCGACCTCCCCGAAGCCGCGCCTTCTGGTCATCCCGAGACCTCCGTTCCCAACCCCAAGCCTCGATGGCACAGGTAGTCCCTGTGGGGGACTGGTGGGGGAAACTATGTCACTGTGGGGGAATCTTTGGCCACTCATGACAGCGTTTTCCCTGCTCAGACGCACTATACGACCGATGCTCGGGGGCGCTTTGCAAGCAGGGGGTTAGGGGTTCGAGTCCCCTAGGCTCCACTCTCGCGGCGTCTCTCGCGGTTGCGGCACCCGAAGGACTGCACATGGAGTCCGTTGACGGGCAGACATGTGGTGGCGGATGTGACATGACTCGCCCAGCGAATCCGTTGCGTTGACGCCACCCCCTGTGAGGGACTGGCCGGGCTGTTCTGGAAGGAGCACTCGTGACCACCCAGACCCCCACGCTGGACACCTCGGCCTATCCCTCCCTACTCTCCCCGCTGGAGGTCCAGGGCGCCACCCTGCGCAACCGCGTGGTGATGGGCTCCATGCACACCGGGCTGGAGGACCGGCCCTGGCACATCCCCGAACTCGCGGCCTACTACGCCGAGCGAGCCCGCGGCGGGGTCGGCCTGATCGTGACCGGTGGTTTCGCTCCCAACATCCGCGGCTGGCTGCTGCCCTTCGGCTCGGCGATGACCACCCGGTTGCAGGCGCACCGACACCGGCAGGTCACCGACGCGGTGCACGACGAGGGCGGCGCCATCGCCCTCCAGATCCTGCACGCCGGACGCTACGGCTACACCCCGATCTCGGTCTCGGCCTCGGCGATCAAGTCCCCGATCACCCCGTTCAAACCACGGGCGCTCAGCACCAAGGGCGTGGAGCAGACCATCACCGACTTCGTGGACAGCGCGAAGCTGGCCCGCAAGGCGGGGTACGACGGCATCGAGATCATGGGCTCCGAGGGCTACCTGATCAACCAGTTCCTCGCCGCCCACACCAACCACCGCACCGACCGGTGGGGTGGCAGCGCCGAGAACCGGATGCGGTTCCCCATCGAGATCGTGCGACGCACCCGCGAGGAGCTCGGCGACGACTTCTTGATCATGTACCGGATGTCCCTGCTCGACCTGATCCCCTCGGGGCAGACCTGGGACGAAACCCTCACCCTTGCCCACGCGATCGAGGAGGCCGGCGCGTCGGTCATCAACACCGGCATCGGGTGGCACGAGGCGCGGGTCCCCACCATCCTCACCTCCGTGCCACGCGGCGCCTGGTCGTTCATGTCCCGGCGGTTGCGCGAACAGATCTCCATCCCGGTGTGTGCCTCCAACCGGATCAACACTCCTGAACTGGCCGACCAACTCATCGCCGACGGCAGCGCCGACCTGGTCTCGATGGCCCGGCCCCTGCTGGCCGACCCGGAGTTCGTCACCAAGGCCGCCGCCGGACGTGCGGACGAGATCAACACCTGCATCGCCTGCAACCAGGCGTGTCTGGACCACACCTTCGCCAACAAGCGCGCCTCCTGCCTGCTCAACCCCCGCGCCTGCCACGAGACCGAGTTGGTCCTCCTCCCAGTGCCAAAGGCCCGCGCCAAGGCGGTGGCCGTGGTCGGGGGCGGACCGGCAGGCCTGTCGGCGGCCGTGAACGCCGCGGAGCGCGGCCATCGGGTGACCCTGTTCGAGGCCGGCACCGAGCTCGGCGGTCAGTTCCGCCTGGCGATGCAGATCCCGGGCAAGGAGGAGTTCGCCGAGACGCTGCGCTACTACCGGCGTCGCCTCGAAGTGCTCGGCGTCGAGGTGCTGCTGGAGCACCGTGCCGACGCCTCGGCCCTGGCCGGCTTCGACGAGGTCGTCGTCGCCACCGGCGTCCTCCCACGCGTGGTGAACTTCCCCGGATCCGACCACCCGAAGGTCGTCTCGTACGCCGACGTGCTCGATGGTCGGGTCGAGGTCGGCAAGCGGGTCGCCGTGATCGGTGCCGGCGGCATCGGGGTGGATGTGAGTCACTTCCTGTCCCACGACGACCGGGACACGCTCGATGACTGGTACGCCCATTGGGGCGTCGGCGACCCCGCCGTACACCCGGGTGGCCTGACCGAGAAGAAGCCGCGAACCCCAGTGCGGGAGGTCTATCTCCTCCAGCGCAAGGCGACCCCGATCGGCAAGGGCCTGGGCAAGACCAGCGGCTGGGCTCATCGCCTCGTCCTCAAGGACAGCGGCGTGGTGCAGATCTCGGGGGTCGGCTACGACCGCGTCGACGACGCCGGGCTGCACATCACGGTGGACGGTCAGCAGCGCCTGCTCGAGGTCGACCACGTCGTGGTGTGCGCCGGGCAGGAGTCCGTGCGCGATCTCTATGACGAACTCGGCGGCACTCACACTGGCCTGCACCTGATCGGCGGCGCCGACCACGCGGGCGAACTCGACGCCAAGCGAGCGATCCGACAGGGCACCGAGACCGCCGCCAGGCTCTAGCGAGTTCGATCGGTACTGCCGGCACCCGGATCGGTGCCGCGGTGGACCCGGTGTGGTGCCGGGCAGGGTTGCGGTGGTGGGCCTAAGAGGACTTGAACCTCTGACCTCTTCCTTATCAGGGAAGCGCTCTAACCGTCTGAGCTATAGGCCCGCCGCGATCCTTGGCCCACCGTGATGCCACGAGGAGCGAGTCAGGACGCGAGGGGAAACATTAGCGGAGGACCGTGGGCGCTCCCAAAAGCAGGACCCCTCGAGGTGCTGTCGTGCTCAGCGATCCTCGGCCAAGGTGACCTCGATACCGCCGAGGAGCGAGGCCGACATGTTGTACAAGAACGCGCACAACGTGGCGATCGCGGTGATCAGAACGACGTCGACGGCCGAGACGATCATCGCGAAACCGACCACCCGGCGGGTGCCGAGGTAGTCCTCGATATCGAAGGTCGAACGGTCCTGGCCACCGACCACGTCTGCGACGGTCTGGTTGATCGAACCCCACACGCCGGCGGCGTCGAGCACCGACCACACCATGAAGATCGCGACCACCACCACGATGCCGAGGGCGATCGAGAGCAGGAAGGAGGTCTTCATGACCGACCACGGGTCGACCCGCGTCAGACGCAGGCGAGCCTTCCGGGTGCTCTTGGGTGAGGTCGGCTGCGCAGTCGCGGCAGTCCCCGCGGCCTTGGTGGTCCGCGAAGCAGCGCGCCGGTCGGCCTGGGGCACCACCGGGATCGGACTGGTGTCTGGTCCCGTCGGCGCGGTCGGAGCCATGGTGGGCGCTGCTGTGGCGGACGACTTGGAGACCGCAGTGCTGGTGCCCGGAACGCGTGTCGGCCGTGTCGGCCGTTTCTGCGTCGACTTCTGGGCCGGCTTCTCCACCGGTTTCGGTCCAGCCTTCTGAGCGTCCTTCTGGGCGGTCTTCTGGGCCGGGCGCGGCGGAGGCGGAGAGGTGGGCGGCTTGCGTGAGGCAGGCTTGGCCGCCGCATCGCTGCCGTTCTGCTCGGGCATCGGAGGCAAGACACGCCCGCCGCCGGATCCGTTCTGCGCACCACCCGCAGCACCACCCGCAGCACCACTGGCAGCACCACTGGCCGGTCGCTTGATCGCGACGGTGTCCTCGTTCTGACCAGGCTTGTGGGGAGGCCGAGAATCAACCATGTACCTGCACACCCCCCAGGGACTCAAGTCGGGAGCTACCCCCTCCTGGGGCGGCCACTCGCTGGCTAAGACGTCTCGTCAGGCTCGATTGTTGCATCCGCGGCAACATCCGCCGATTCGGACTGCTCTGCACTTTCGGCCCCCTCGGCGCCTGGCCCCTCGGTCGTGTCCACCTCGGCCGACTCCGAGTCGGACTCCTGCTCGTCCTCGATCTTGGCCTCGACCGAGCGGGTGACGACGGCAACCGAGTCCTTGCCCTTGGCGGTCACGAACTTCACGCCCATCGTGGCTCGACCGGTCGGACGGAAGTTCTCGTTGATCGGGCTGCGCACGACCTGGCCACCCTGGGTGATCGACAAGACCTCATCGCCGTCCTCGACGATGAACGCCCCGACGAGCACCCCGCGTGCCTCGTTGGCCAAGGTCATCGCCTTGACCCCCTTGGTGCCGCGGTTGGTCAGGCGGTACTCGTTGATCCGGCTGCGCTTGGCGAAGCCGCCGTCGGTCATGGTGAAGACGTACTGCACGTTCTCGTCGGAGTCCTCGGCCTGGACCTGCGCCGCCCGGATCACCGACATCGACAACACCGAGTCGCCCTCGGCGTACTTCATGCCGGACACACCCGAGGTCGCCCGGCCCATGGGGCGCAGTTGCGAGTCGTCGGCCTTGAAGCGAACGGCCTGGCCCTTGCGCGAAACCAGCAGGATCTCGTCTTCGGGGAAGACCAGTTCGGCGCCGATCAACTCATCGTCGTCTTCACGGAAGTTGATGGCGATGACGCCGGCCTGACGCGGGCTGTTGTAGTCGCCGAGCCGGGTCTTCTTCACCAGACCGCTGCGGGTCGCCAGCACCAGGTAGGGAGCCTGCTCGTAGTCACGGATCGCCAGCACCTGGGCGATGTCTTCGTCGGGTTGGAAGCTGAGCAAACCGGCCACGTGACCGCCCTTGGCGTCGCGTGATGCCTCGGGAAGGTTGTAGGCCTTGGTGCGATAGACCCGGCCCGCCGTGGTGAAGAACAGCAGCCAGTGGTGGTTGGTCGTGGCGATGAAGTGATCGACCACGTCGTCGCCACGCAGGCTCGCCCCGCGCACGCCCTTGCCGCCCCGCTTCTGGGTGCGGTACTGGTCGGCGCGGGTGCGCTTGGCATAGCCACCGCGGGTGATCGAGACGACGAGTTCCTCATCTGGGATGAGGTCCTCCATCGAGAGGTCCCCGTCGGCGGCGATGATCTGCGTGCGGCGCTCGTTGCCGTACTTCTCCACGATCTCGGCGAGTTCGTCGCTGATGATCTGCCGCTGACGCGACACGTTGGCGAGGATGTCTTCGAGGTCGGCGATCTCGAGTTCGATCTTGGCCAGGTCGTCGATGATCTTCTGGCGCTCCAGCGCGGCGAGCCGACGCAACTGCATGTCCAAGATGGCGTTGGCCTGCAGCTCATCGATCTCGAGCAACTCGATCAGGCCCTGGCGTGCGTCGTCGACCTCGGGCGAACGGCGGATCAACGCGATGACCTCATCGAGGGCGTCGAGCGCCTTGACCAGGCCGCGCAGGATGTGGGCCCGTTCCTCGGCCGCCTTGAGGCGGAAGCGGGTCCGGCGCTGGATGACCTCGAGCTGGTGGGCCACCCAGTTGCTGATGAACTGATCGATCGAGAGCGTGCGCGGCACGCCGTCGACCAGGGCCAGCATGTTGGCGCTGAAGTTGGTCTGGAGCTCGGTGTGCTTGAGCAGGTTGTTGAGGACGACGCGAGCCACCGCGTCGCGCTTGAGCACCACGACCAGGCGCTGGCCGGTGCGGCCCGAGGAGTCATCGCGCACATCGGCGATGCCCTGCACTCGGCCGGAGTCGGCGAGTTCGGCGATCTTGAGGGCGAGGTTGTCGGGGTTGACCATGTAGGGCAACTCGGTGATCGAGAGGCAGGTGCGGCCCTTGGTGTCCTCGTCGATGTCGATCACCGCGCGTTGGGTGACCGAGCCGCGGCCGGTGCGGTAGGCCTGCTCGATGCCCTGGCGGCCGACGATCAGCGCGCCGTTGGGGAAGTCGGGGCCCTTGATCCGCTCGATGAGCGCGTCTTGGAGTTCTTCGCGCGTCGCGTCGGGGTTCTCCAACGCCCAGCGGGCGCCATCGGCGACCTCGCGCAGGTTGTGCGGCGGGATGTTGGTCGCCATGCCGACCGCGATGCCGGCCGAGCCGTTGACCAGCAGGTTGGGGTAGCGCGAGGGCAGGACCGTCGGCTCCTGCGAGCGACCGTCGTAGTTGGGTTGGAAGTCAACGGTGTCTTCGTTGATGTCGCGGACCATCTCGAGGGCCAGCGGCGCCATCCGGCACTCGGTGTATCGCATCGCGGCGGCCGAGTCGTTGCCGGGCGATCCGAAGTTGCCCTGCCCGTGGATCAGCGGGGCGCGCATCACCCAGGGCTGGGCGAGGCGGACCAAGGTGTCATAGATGGCCGAGTCGCCGTGGGGGTGGTACTGACCCATGACGTCACCGACCACGCGCGAGCACTTGGAGTAGCCGCGGTCGGGCCGGTAGCCACCGTCGTACATCGCATAGAGGACGCGCCGGTGCACCGGCTTGAGCCCGTCACGAACGTCGGGCAGCGCTCGGCCGACGATGACCGCCATCGCGTAGTCGATGTAGGCACGCTGCATCGAGGTCTGCAGTTCGATGGGCTCGATGCGGCCACCCGGGCCCGGAGTTGCGCCCGCGCCGCCGTCGGTAGGAGTCTCAGTCACAGTTCTTCTTTCTCTGCCGATCTAGAGATGTCTAGGGGAAAAACTAGATACCTAGATATCGAGGAATCGAACGTCCTTGGCGTTGCGCTGGATGAAGGAACGACGCTGCTCGACGTCCTCGCCCATCAAGATGGAGAAGATCTCGTCAGCGTGGGCCGCGTCGTCGAGGGTGACCTGGAGCATCAGGCGCTGGTCGGGATTCATCGTGGTCTCCCACAACTCCTCGGCGTTCATCTCACCGAGACCCTTGTAGCGCTGAACCGGGTTCTCCTTGGGGAGTTTCCGGCCGTTGGCCAGACCGTGTGCGGTCATCGCCTCGCGCTCGGAATCGGAATAGACGAACTGGTGATCCGAGGGTGGCCCGGTCCAGCGGATCCGATACAGCGGCGGCTGGGCCATGTAGACGAAGCCGTGCTCGATCAGCGGTTTCATGAAGCGGAACAGCAGGGTCAGCAGCAGCGTGTTGATGTGGTGGCCGTCGACGTCGGCGTCGGCCATCAGCACCACCTTGTGGTAGCGCAACTTCTCGAGGTCGAACTCCTCGTGGATGCCGGTGCCGAGCGCCGAGATGATCGCCTGGACCTCGGTGTTGGCCAGCACCTTGTCGATGCGGGCCTTCTCGACGTTGAGGATCTTGCCGCGGATGGGCAAGATCGCCTGGACCCGAGGATCGCGGCCCTGACGAGCCGACCCACCGGCCGAGTCACCCTCGACGATGAAGACCTCGCACTCCTCGGGGTTGGTCGACTGGCAGTCCGAGAGTTTGCCCGGAAGTCCACCTCCGCCGAGCAAGCCCTTGCGCCCGCGCGCGAGGTCGCGCGCCTTGCGCGCCGCGATCCGCGCCTGCTGGGCGGCCTGAGACTTGCGAACGATGTCTTTGCCCTCAGCCGGGTACTTGGCGAACCAGTCACCCAACTGGTCGTTCATGATCTTCTGGACGAAGCCCTTGACCTCGGTGTTGCCGAGTTTGGTCTTGGTCTGACCCTCGAACTGCGGCTCGCCGAGCTTGACCGAGATGATGGCGGTCAGGCCCTCGCGGACGTCGTCACCCGAGACCCGGTCCTCGGGCTTCTTCATCAGGCCCCACTCGAAGCCCCACGTGTTGACCAGGCTGGTCAGCGCCGCGCGGAAACCCTCTTCGTGCGTTCCGCCCTCGTGGGTGTTGATCGTGTTGGCGAAGGTGTGCACCGACTCGGAGAACGTCGTGTTCCACTGCATCGCCACTTCGAGGCTCATGTGGTTGCCCGTGGCGTCGGGCGCCTCGGCCTCGAAGGAGATCACCGTGGGGTTGGCCGCCTGCTTGCTGCGGTTGAGGTGCTCGACGAAGTCGACGAGACCACGGTCGTACTTGAAGACCTGCTCGAGCCCGCCGCCCTCACCCTTGCGGATGGCGTCGCTCCCGGACTGGTCGATGTCGTTGTCGATTGTCTCGTCGGCGACCGCACTGACGAGTTCGTCGGCCGAGGGCCGGTCGTCGCGGACCACGATCTCGAGGCCCTTGTTGAGGAAGGCGTACTCGCGGATCCGGGCGGTGATCGTCTCGAGGCTGTAGGTCGTGGTCTCGAAGATGTCGGGCGAAGCCCAGTAGGTGATGGTGGTTCCGGTGCGTTCACCCGGTTCCATCGGGCGGACCTGCTCCACGTCACCGTCGGGAACACCGATGGTGAAGGTCTGACGCCAGGCGTAGCCACGGTTGCGAACCTCGGCGATCACCCGACTGGACAGGGCGTTGACGACCGAGACACCGACGCCGTGCAGACCACCGGAGACCTTGTAGCCGCCGCCACCGAACTTGCCACCGGCGTGCAGCACGGTCAGCGCCAAGGTGAGTGCGGGGAGGTCCTGGCCGGGCGCGGTGTCGGTCGGGATGCCGCGACCGTTGTCTTCGACCCGGACGGCGCCGTCGGCCTGAAGGGTGATCACGATGCGATCGCAGTAGCCGGCCAACGCCTCATCGACCGCGTTGTCGACGATCTCCCAGATCAGGTGGTGCAGGCCGCGCTCCCCGGTGGACCCGATGTACATGCCGGGTCGCTTGCGGACCGCCTCGAGTCCCTCGAGAACCTGGATCGCCGATGCGTCGTACTCCACGCCATTGGGTGGCACCGGAGGGCCTTGCTGATTCTCGTCGGCGATCGTCACAGGCCACCTCTGTCTATTCGAACTTATGTTGATACCTACTGCGGGCATGGAGCAGGCCGTACACCGAGGAAGATCACCGTGGTGACGGCCACCGTCCATAGTACCCGTCAACGTGCCGCATTCCGCACACCCATCCACAGGGACGGGGGGATTTCTCCTGTGAAGCGCCTCTTAGCGGCCTGTTGAGGCCTGCGAGACGGGCGAACAGGGGGTCGGGTGGGTCCCTATACGGCGGAGCGGCCGTTAGATCGCCCCTGCTCAGCCATAGGTATCGCGCGGGCCGCGACCATCGCGAGTGGTCCGTCGACCCTTGATCCAACTGGGTCCACGAGGACCCAGCACCTCGATCAGCGTCACTGTCCCGTGTCCGAGTTCCTCGTTGAGCCGCACCAGGATCGTAGGGGTCAGCAGTTTGAGTTGGGTGGCCCAAGCGGTGGAGTCGGTGCGCACCACCAACTTGCCGTCGGTGAAGGTCTCGGGGTTGGTGTGGGCCGCCACCTCAGCACCCACCAGTTCGGGCCACCGGGCGAAAACCCCCCGCATGCGGAGTTCGAGGTCCCAGCCTTGTTCGCCCACGAGTCTTTCGACCATCGCGCCCAGCAGTTGTGGATCGCGATCATCAGGCCCCGACCCACTGACCTGGGTTCCCGGTTCACTGCTCGTGCCGCGGGTGCTGCGCCGGCGGCGCCGGCGCGCGGCGGCGTGCGGCGAACCGGCGGCGGCCCGCATCTGGGCCCGCGCCAGGTCGAGTCCGTCGTCGCGCCGATCCTGCTCACCCGTGGGCTCCTGGTCCTCACCCATCCCGGGTCACCTCCCCGCCGGCGACGAGGAACCGGGCCCCGGCCAGGGCGGCCGGCACATCGTCGGGGACGGCGGCGGTGACGAGGACCTGCTCGGCGCCGGCCACCAACTCGGCGAGTTGAACTCGGCGTTCGGCGTCGAGTTCGGCGAAGACGTCGTCGAGGATCAGGATCGGGTCATCACCATCGGCGCGCAGCAAGTCATAGGAGGCCAACCGCAGCGCGAGGGCGAAGGACCACGACTCACCGTGACTGGCATATCCCTTCACCGGCAGCTTCTGGCCCGCATCCGCCGCGCCCGCCGGCGCCAGGGTGAGGACGAGTTCGTCACGGTGCGGGCCCACCAGCGAGAGTCCGCGATCGATCTCGTCCGTGCGGCGCTGGGCCAAGGTCGCCAGAAACGACTCGGCCAGATCGGGACCATCGAGGGGGACGGTGGCGCGATATTCGAGTTCGGCGTCCTCGCGCGAGGCCCCGCGGGCGACCGCCTCGTAGGCCTTGCCGACGAAGGGCCGCAGATCCTCGACCAGCGCGACTCGGGCCGCGAGCAGTTCGGAACCATGGTGGGCGAGTTGGTCGTCCCACACGCTGAGCGTCGAGAGTGCCGCCTCGGCAGACGTGCTGCCGCGGCGGGCCGCGCCGATCGACTTGAGCAGCGAGTTGCGTTGCTTGAGGACCCGGTCGTAGTCGGCGCGCAGACCGGCCAACCTGGGCGTTCGCAAGATCAACAGGTCATCGAGGAAGCGTCGTCGCTCGGAGGGATCGCCCTTGACCAGGGCGAGGTCCTCGGGAGAGAAGATCACCGTGCGGACCAGTCCGATGAGTTCTCGAGTCCGGGGGAGGACCGCTTTGTTGACCCGCGCCCGGTTGGCGCGACCGGGGTTGATCTCGACCTCGAGGACCGCGGTGCGGCCCTCCTTGACCACCGCGGCCCGGATCACCGATTGGTCGGCACCGGCTCGCACCAGGGGCGCATCGGAGGCGACCCGGTGCGAGGTCAGGCGCGAGAGATAGTCGATCGCCTCGACCAGATTGGTCTTGCCCTGACCGTTGCGGCCGAGGAAGGCGGTGACTCCAGGCTCGAGTGCGACCTCGGCGGTGGCATAGGAGCGGAAGTCGTGAAGGCTCAGATGTGCGACGTACACGAGCGCAGGCTCAGGCGTCGCCGCCCGGCGGCGCGGACGTCTTGACCGCGTGGCCGCCGAACTGGTTGCGCATCGCGGCGATCGCCTTCATCGCCGGGCTGTCGTCTTGTCGGGAACTGAACCGGGCGAACAACGAGGCCGCGATCACGTGCATCGGGACGGCGTTCTCGATCGCCGCTTCGACTGTCCAGCGACCTTCGCCGGAGTCCTCGGCGTAGCCGCGCAATCCGTCGAGGTGTTCGTCTTCCTCGAGGGCTGCCACCAGCAGGTCGAGCAGCCAGGAACGGATCACGGTGCCGCCGCGCCAGGACCCGAACACCTCAGCCACGTTGTCGACCAGGTCGACCTTCTCCAGAAGTTCCCAGCCCTCGGCATAGGCCTGCATCATCGCGTACTCGATGCCGTTGTGAACCATCTTGGCGAAGTGACCGGCGCCCGGTTTCTTGCCGGCGTGGACGAACCCGAACTCGCCCTCGGGACGCAAGGCGTCGAAGGCGGGTTGGGCCTTGGCCACGTCGGCATCTGAACCGCCGACCATCAGGGCGTAGCCGTTCTTCAGCCCCCACACCCCACCTGAGGTTCCACAGTCGACGAAGCCGATGCCGCGCTCGGCCAGCATCGCGGCGTTCACCGCATCGTCGGTGTAGCGCGAGTTGCCGCCGTCGATGACGAGATCTCCCTCGCCGAGCAGGTCGGCGAGTGCGGCGATGGTCTCGATCGTCGGGGCTCCGGCGGGAACCATGACCCAGACCACGCGGGGGGAATCGCTCGGCAGGGCCGCGACCATGTCGGCCAGACTTGCCGCGTCGGCGAGGTCTGGATTGCGGTCGAAGCCGACAACGCTCAACCCTGCGTTGCGCATCCGGGTGCGCATGTTGCCACCCATCTTGCCCAGACCGACCAGACCGATGTGCATGGGTGGCACCTTTCGTGAATGGAGCGGGTGAGTCCGGCTCGCGCGCGACCTAGGAGAGCAGGCGACGCGGCATCAGCAGGTAGCGGAACGCCGGGATTCCTGAGTTCCCGTCCTCGACGTAGCCGCTGAGGACGACCGGCTTGGAGGACTGGGTGAAGGCGAGTTGGACGATGGGTTCGTCGATCGCGGTGAGTCCATCGAGCAGGAACTGCGGGTTGAACCCCGTGGTGATGTCCTCGCCCTCGATCTCGGCCTCGATCGATTCCGAGGCCTGAGCCTCATCGCCGGAGCCGGCGTCCAGGGTCAGCACACCCTCGGAGAACGACAACTGAACCGCGGTGTTGCGCTCGGCCACCAGGGCGACCCGCTTCACCGTCTCGATCAGTGCGGCCTTGTCGACCCGCGCAACCGTCTGGTGCTCGGCCGGGAAGAGGCTGCGGACCTTGGGGAAGTCGCCGTCGAGCAAACGAGTCGTCGTCCGGCGGGTGCCACCGGCGGCGGCGCCCTCGAAACCGATGATGCCCTCGCCGGTGCCACCGCTGGACAGGGCGATGGAGACCTCGCTGCCGCTGGTCAGGGACTTGGCGGTGTCACCGAGAACCTTGGCCGGCACCAGAGCGGCCAGGGTGTCGTCGGGGGTGTTGGGGTTCCAGGTCAGTTCCCGGTGCGAGAGGCGGAACCGGTCGGTGGCCAACAGCGAAATGGTCGAACCATCGATCTCGAGTCGCACGCCGGTCAGCACCGGGAGCATGTCGTCGCGCCCGGCGGCGGTCACGGCCTGTGCCACGGCATGGGCGAACTGCTCGCTGGGAACGGTCCCGGTGGCGGCCGGCATGCTGGGCAGCGACGGGTAGTCCTCGACCGGCATGGTTTGGAGGCTGAAGCGAGCCGAACCGCAGGTCAAAGACACCCGCGCGCCGTCGATGATCATCTCGACCGGCTTGGCGGGAAGGCTGCGACAGATGTCGGCGAGGAGTCGCCCGCTGACCAAGGCGCGGCCCTCATCGGCCACCTCGGCCTGCAGTGTGGCGCGGGCTGAGGTCTCGTAGTCGAAGGTCGACAGGACCAGGCCATCGTCACCGGCCTCGATGAGAAGGCCGGCAAGAACGGGCACGCTGGGACGGACTGGCAGAGAGCGGGCCGCCCAAGCGACAGCATCTGCGAGGACGTCGCGATCGACGCGGAACTTCACGATCTGTGGTCCTTCGAAAGGGAAACGGGTCGGGGGTGGAGCGGTGGGGAGGTGAATCCTGCCACGCGGAGCAATGGCGCGGGAACGCTGTGGGGTGAGTTGGCCGGGTGGGTCGCGAGGGGAGTTGTCCCCAGGCAAGGAGCCGAGTGGAGTTTCACCGATCTCGGGGCATCAATAGTCTCGTTGTAGTCATAGCGTCGGTGGAAACTGTGGACAGAGGATGTTTGCGCAGGTCGCACGGTGCAATGGCTGTGCACAGGCGGGTGTGGAGAAGTCGGGAATCCAGGGGAGCGCTTGTGTAGTCGGATCGGTCGCTGCGACGCGCGGTTCGGCTGATCCCCAGATCCTCCCCGTGTAATTCGCACCGTCGATGCCGAGTTGTCCACAGGCAACCGGGCCGGTGTCAACGGCGGCATCAATAGGGGTGTCAACGCAGCGGTCACGACTGGCGGGCCTGAACCTTGACTCGGCTGGTCAGTTCGCTGACCTGATTGAACACCGCGCGACGCTCGGCCAGCAGTTGGTTGATCTTGCGGTCCGCGTACATGACCGTGGTGTGGTCGCGGCCGCCGAACTGGGCACCGATCTTGGGCAGCGACAGGTCGGTGAGCTCGCGGCACAGGTACATCGCGATCTGACGCGCCATCACGAGGTGACGCCCGCGGCTGGGTCCGGTGAGCTCCTCGATGGTGAGTCCGAAGTAGGACGCGGTCTGGGCGATGATGAGCGTCGCGGTGATCTCCGGCTCGCCGCCCTCGGGGATCAGGTCCTTCAGCACGATCTCGGCCAACGTCATGTCGACCTCCTGCTTGTTGAGGTTCGCG
>JBFIDC010000060.1:0-13416 GCA_041581495.1 Nocardioides sp.
CCGGCACCCGACTTGCGCCGCCGCAGCCCCGCAGCCACCAGCCTGGCCACCAATTCACGCGAACTCACCGGGGCGGCACCCAAGGACAGCACCGACTCGTAGTACTCGGCCGGAACGTCGTAGTGGTCGCGGTCGAAGCCACGCTGGGGGATACCGAGTTCCCGGGCGAAGGTGTGCAACTCCTCGAACGAGGCGTCGCTGGCCAGATGTGACCACATCCGGCCTCGCCAGGGCACGCTCGGCGGATCGATGATGATGGTCATCGCAACGGCCGCCTCATGGTGCCCAGCCTAGGCTGGCGAGGTGGACACTCAGCCGCTCTTCGATGCACGGGCGCGCGTCCTTGCCGATCTCGAAGCGCGGCGCACCGCCTCGGCCGAGGCGGTCTCGTTCCTCGAGGATGCGGTCGCCTCGCGCACCTGGTGGAGCGAGCAGTGGCCCGAAGGAATCGTCTATGTCGCCGGCCTGGTCGCCCAGGACGTGCAGGACGCGTTGCTGGAGACATCGGGCCGATGGCCGCTGTGCCTGACCTGCGAAGGTCCCCCGCACGCCCTCTACATCGCACCGGACCTCGGGGGCCCGGACCCGGTGTGGGTCTGTGAGGAGTCCGGCGACGTCGTGGCCCCGCTGGGCGGCCTGGACCCGCTTCCGCCTGCGTGACCGCGGCGCGTCAGGTGTCTTGACGCAACTGGACCCACAAGGTGTAGCGATCGGCCCGGAAGGCGCTGCGGGAAACCTCAACGCCCTTCTCACCGACCAGGGCACGTCGTGAATGGCGCAGGACGACCGAGTCGGAGTCGACTTCGAGGTGCTCGGCCTCTTCGGCGGAGGCCACATCGGCGGTGATCGAGTCTTCGGCCCAGGTCGGGCGCAAGCCGCGCTGGTCCAGCGACTCATACAGGCTCGTGGGCATCCCGCTCTGCAGGAAGCCGGGGAGCAGCACCTCGTTGAGGTAGGCATCCTCGATGCACATCGGGACACCGTCGGCGCGGCGCAACCGCTTCCAATGGATCACCGCGTCGCCTTCGGAGATCCCGAGCGCGCGCGCCACCCCTGGGCCGGCCTGCTCGCGCCGGGCCAGCAGGGTCTGCGATTCGGGGAGCATCCCGCGGCGAGTCATCTCCTCGGTGTAGCTGGTGATGCCGCTGGAGGCGCGCGGCGGGCGCGCCACGAAGGTGCCCTTGCCGGGGATCCGGTCGAGGAGTCCCTCGGAGACCAAGGCGTCCATGGCCTGGCGAACCGTCATCCGAGCCACGCCGAAGCGGTGGACCAGCACCCGCTCGGAGGGCGCGGAGGAGCCGGGCTCCATCCCTGAGACGAGATCGCGGACGTATTCGCGCACGACAACGTGCTTCAGCGACCTTCCGTCGTTCACGAGCGCCTCACCCATCCAGCCAGACTAGACCGGGTCGCTGCGTGAAGTCTGCGCTTTGCCCAAGGCGGCACTGGTTCGGGCAGACCCTGGGGTTCGTGATCGGCTGGACTAGTTCGACCGGACCAGGCGCGGGCGTGGCCCCGAGGCGCTATTCAGTGGCGATCGCCTCGAGCACGTCCAGGCGCGCGGCCCGCCGGGCGGGAAACACCGCGGCAAGCACGCCGATGACCAGCGAAAGGACCAAGAACACCAGCAATTGCCCGGTCGGCACGCTGATGACCTCGAGCCCTTCGTCGCGGACGGCCCGCATCAGCATGACGCCGAAGAAGATCCCCATCACCACTCCGAGCACGGCTCCCAGCACCGAGATCACCACGGACTCGAGTCGGATCATGGTGCGCAGTTGACGCCGGCTCAGACCGATGGCCCGGAGCAGGCCGACCTCACGCGTCCGCTCGATGATCGAGAGCGCCAAGGTGTTCACAATGCCGAGCACCGCGATGATCAGCGCCAACCCCAGCAGAGCGAAGATGATCAACACGAACTGGTCGATCGGCTCGCGTTGCTCCTGGGCGAACTCGCCCTGGTCCTTGACGGTGACGATCGGCAACTCCTCCACCACCGCGTCGAGGCGGTCCTGGAGGCCCTCGGCGGACGGGCCGGTCTCGGCGAAGATGATCAGCGCGTTGTCCGCCGGTTCGAATCCGGAGGCCACGAACGTGTCGATCGTGGTGAGGACGTCGGTGAAGACCACGGGGTTGTCTTCGAAAACCCCCACGATCTCCCAGGACGTCTCGCCCGTCGGCACTTCCACCGAGACCGTGTCGCCCACCTGGAGGCCGCGGCTGTCGGCGTACCCCTGCTGGATCAGCACGGTGTTGTCGACGAGGTCCAGCGACCCGGCGCTCGCCCGCAGTTGCAGCGGACCGGTCGCGGAGGGGTCCACTGCGGATGCGGCGTCGTCCTCGCCCTCGATCTTCATGAACTGGAACCGCTCACGCAGCACCGAGTCGACTCCCTCGACCTCCGCCATCCGGTCGGCGATGCGCGGGTTGAACTCTCCGCCGAAGACGTTGGACACGATGTAGTCACCCACGAACGCTTCGCTGATCGACTTGTCGACCGATGCCTTGGCGGAGTCACCGACGATCGCCATCGTGCACGCCAGCGCCAGCCCGATCATCAGCGCGGAGGCGGTCGCCGCGGTACGCCGGGGATTGCGCCGGGCGTTCTGACCCGCGAGGTTGCCGATGCTGCCGAAGACCCGGGCGTAGACGGCGTGCACCAGCTTCAGGAACGGTCGGGCCAGGACCGGTGCCGCGGACGAGACGCCCAGCAAGATGGCGAGGATTCCGGCGCCGATCCACCACCCCGAGCGCGGCACCTCCACCACGTCTCCCAGCCCGGCGACCAGGACCACCAGCCCGCCGACGATGAGGCCGAGGCCGACCTGGAACCGCTTGTGCATCGTCGACTCCGGCAGGGCGATGTCGTCGCGCAGTGCCTGGACCGGAGCGATCCTGGTGGTACGCCGCGCCGGCAACACGGCGGCGACCATGGTCACCGCGACGCCGACGAGGAAGGCCGCCAGCACGGTGCGGGGGCCGAACACCAGCGACTGCCCGGACAGATCCAGACCGAACTGTCCGAACAGGGCCCGCAGCCCCATCGCCAGCAACACACCGAGCCCGAGCCCGAGGGCCGACCCCAACATCCCGAGGACGAACGCCTCGAGTTGGACCGACCAGGTCACCTGGCGACGCGAGGCACCCAGAGCCCGCAACAGGGCCAACTCGCGGCCGCGTTGGGCGACCAGGATCGAGAAGGTGTTGACGATCAAGAACGCGCCGACGACCAGGGAGATCCCAGCGAAGACCAGCAGGAACGTGGTGATGAAGCTGACCGCCTCCAGCAGGTCGCTGGCCTGGGCGTCGGCGCCCTCGCGGCCGGTGAGCGCCTGGGCGTTGCCGGGCAACATCTGGTCAACGGCCGCCTTGAGGTCCTCTTGGGACACCCCGTCCTCGGCAGTGACCCAGATGTCGTTGAACTCATCGCGGCCCTCGAGGAACAGGTCCTGGGCGGTCGGGGTGTCGAAGACTGACAGCGTGGCGCCGTTCAGCGAGCCGCCCTCGGGGAACCCGGCCAGGCCGACAAGGGTCGGCGTGAGCTTGGTCTGTTCACCGCGGGGTAGGAGGAGTTCGACCGTGTCGCCGATCTGATAGCCCGCCTTCTCCGCGGTCCGTTCGTCCAACACCACCTCGTCGGGACCGGTCGGGACGCTGCCCTCGACGACCTGCAGGCCGGCGCCGCCGGGAGTGGGGGCGTCGGTCCAGTTGCTTCCCAACGCCGGCGGACCGAGGCCACCCACGGGCTTGCCGTCCTCGCCGATGACGAACACCCCGATGGCAGTGACGTTTCCGTCCACCCTGGCCACGCCGTCGACCTCGGCCAGCGAGTCGACCAGATCGCGCGAGAGTGTCAGCGACGAAGGCGCACCCCGGGAGACCTGGGCGCCAACGGGTTCGACGACGACATCGCCCACCGCCGAGTCGAACAGCGCGGTGAAACTGCGGTTCATGGTGTCGGAGAAGATCAGGGTGCCGGCCACGAAGGCGACCCCGAGCACGATGGCGAACGTGCTCAGCAGCAAGCGAACCTTGCGGCCGAGCAGGCTCTTGAGGGCGGCGCGGATCATGCGGCGGGCTCAGCCAACTTGGCCATCGTGTCCAGGACGGCCTCGCGAGTGGGGTTGTGCAACTCGTCGACGATCCGGCCGTCGCCGAGGAAGACCACCCGGTCGCAGAAGGCCGCGGCCACCGGGTCGTGGGTCACGATGACGACCGTCTGCCCATGGTCATCGACGCTGCTGCGCAGCAACTCGAGGATCTCGGTCCCCGAACGCGAGTCCAGGTTGCCGGTGGGTTCGTCGGCGAAGACGATCCTGGGCCGACTCACCAACGCGCGAGCGACGGCGACTCGTTGTTGCTGCCCACCGGAGAGCTCCTTGGGCTTGTGGTGGAGCCGGTCGGCGAGGCCCACCGTGGCGATGACGGTGTCGTACCACTCTCGATCGGGTTTGCGGCCGGCGATCGCCAGGGGCAGCAGGATGTTCTCGCGGGCGCTCAGGGTCGGCACCAGGTTGAAGGACTGGAAGACGAACCCGATCTCGTCACGGCGCAGGCGGGTCAGCGCCTTGTCCTTCAGTTTGGTCAGGTCTTGGTCACCGATGGTCACCGACCCGGAGTCCGCGGTGTCCAGGGCGGCACAGCAGTGCATCAGCGTGGACTTGCCCGAACCGCTCGGCCCCATGATCGCGGTGAACTGGCCGGCCCACAGATCAAGGCTGACGTCGTCGAGGGCCACCACCTTGGCCTGACCCGAACCGTAGGTCTTAGTCAGGTTGCGCACGGAGGCGGCGACGAGGGAACTGGCTGTAGCGGGAGGGGCCTCGGTCATGCCCCTACTCTCTCGCGGATGACCGCCCTGGCGCCATCAGGTATCCCCCTGAGTGCGCGCCGGTCTCCTCCTGAGCGGTCTCGGATGAGGGACACCCAGATAGCGTCGAGGACATGTACGTCGAGCGCACCTTCACCGTGACCAAACCGATCGAGGTCGTCTTCGACCATCTCAGCGACTTCACCAACACCACCGAATGGGACCCCGGGACGGTCGCG
This sequence comes from Nocardioides sp., assembly GCA_041581495.1. Lineage (GTDB taxonomy): Bacteria > Actinomycetota > Actinomycetes > Propionibacteriales > Nocardioidaceae > Nocardioides. Next base: position 5,050 of record JBFIDC010000060.1, read on the forward strand.
ACGACCCGGATCTCCGGCGAGGGTGGGCCCGGGACCAGGTACGCCAACACCTCGCAGTTCATGGGACGCAGGGTCGAACTGACCTACGAGACCATCACCCACCAGCGACCGGAACGGCTGCAGTTCCGTGGCCGCAACAAGAGCGCGATCGCGACCGACACCCTCGGCTTCACGGCCGAAGGGCCCGAGACCACCCGCATCAACTACCGCGCCGACTTCGAGTTCGGGGTGTTGGTGGGCCTGGTGGCGCCGTTCGTCGTCAAGCCGAAACTCGGCGCGTTGGCCGACGAGACCGTCGAGCAGATGCAGCGCTGCCTCAACGCGCTCTAGCGGCAGGTCTCGCCTCGGCCGTGCTCCACGCGGTCGAGTCGGCACCAGTGTCGAACAACTGTTCGATTCTTTGCTAACCTCGGCCCATGGATTTCCAGTCCACCCTGTTCGCCCCCTCGCAGGCGCGGGCCGCCGACTTCGTCGATCTGGAGCGGATCCCGCTCTCCGAGGGCGCCTGGCTCGAGGTCTGCCGTGACTGGTTGCCGCAGGCCGACGAGGTCTTCGAGTCGCTGGTCACCCAGGTCCCCTGGCGGACCGAGCGGCGAGCGATGTATGACCGCCTGGTCGACGTCCCGCGATTGGTCTACACCTACATGATCGGCGAGGAACTCCCCCACCCGGCGCTCACCTCGGCGCGCGACTCACTCAGTGCGCACTACGAACCCGAACTGGGCGAGCCCTTCCGTACCGCTGGGTGCTGCTACTACCGCGACGGGCGTGACAGCGTGGCCTGGCACGGCGACACCATCGGCCGCGGCCTGACCGACGACACGATGGTGGCCATCGTCTCGGTCGGGGATCCCCGGCGCCTGCACCTGCGCCCTCGCGGGGGCGGTGAGTCGATGCAGATCGAGATGGGCCACGGCGATCTGGTCGTCATGGGTGGTTCCTGCCAGCGCACCTGGGAGCACTCGGTGCCCAAGGTCGCGCACAGTGGGCCGCGGATCTCGGTGCAGTTCCGCCCGTTGAACGTGTTCTAGCCCCGCCGGAAGCCGGAAGGAGTCACCGGGTCCCCGGTGACTTTGTCGGTTCCTGGGCGAGATCTCCCCCGGGAAGTGCCGGAGTCACCGGGGCCCCGGTGACTCCGCCGCCAACCGCGCGCCGCCTCAGAACGAGACGGTAGGCGCGGTCTGCTGGCCCTCGGGGGCGTCGTAGAACTCGCGCTTGTGGACGTTGGCGATGCCGGTGAGCAGCATCCAGGGGATGGTCATCACCAGCTTGTTGAGCGTGGCGACCGCGTCGTTGTAGTACTGGCGGGCGAAGGCGATCTGGTTCTCGGTCTCGGCCAGCTGGCCCTGGAGCTCGAGGAAGTTCTGGTTGGCCTTGAGCTCGGGGTAGTTCTCCGCCACCGCGTTGACCTTGACCAACGCCTGCTGCATGGCCGCGTCGGCGGCGGCCTTGGCCTGCACGTCGTCGCCGGCAGCGGCGGCCTGGAGACCGGCCCGCGCGCGGGTCACCTCTTCGAAGACGCCCTTCTCGTGGGCGACATAACCCTTGACGGTCTCGACCAGGTTGGGGATCAGTTCGGCGCGACGGGTGAGCTGGACGTCGATGCCGCCCAGCGCTTCCTGGGCACTGATGTCGGTGGTGCGAAGCTTGTTGAAGCCGATGATCACGAAGCCGACGATGGCGACGATCACGCCGAGCACGATGAGAGCGATGATCATCCGAAGAGCCCTTCTGTCAACGATGTATGGGTGAAACCTACTGGGTGAGTCGCGCTCACGTCACCACGAACCGCCGCCACCACCGCCACCACCGCCGCCGCCACCGCCACCACCGCCACCGCCGCCGGAGGACGAGGAGGACTGGGTCGCGTTGTAGGAGGAGATGGCCGAGTTGACGGTCGAGTTGAAGTCATGGGTCATCGAGCTGACGAAGTCCGCGGTGTTGACGCCGGCGTACGCCGGACCGAAGTAGCGCGGGACGGGTGGCTCGGCGCCGACCTCGAAGCGGTACTTCGCGGCCCACTCCTTGGCGCACCCGAGGGCCACCGCCCAGGGGACGTAGGCGGTGTAGAGCTCCTCACGCCCCGAGAAGTCGAAGCGTTCCTTGCTCGAGGGCGTGGCGAGCATCCGCCGGAACCCCCCGACCTTGGACCACAGGTCGCGTCCGGTCCGGGTGCGGGCGGTGCTCGCGCCGGTCATGAGCAACGAGGTGCCGCAGACCGCGAACGCCCCGGGGATGAGCCCGACCATCGTCATCGAGAAGGGGTTCCAGATCACGATCGCCAACACCCCGGCGAACCCCGCGAGGATGAGGAAGCCACCGAGACCGCCGAGGCCCATCGTGACCAGGTTGCCCGACGACTTGGCCCAGTTCTTGACGCTGCTCTCGAACAGGCTGATCTCGGTGCCGAGTCGCTGACCGGCCGAGACGCTGCGCTTGGAGGCCGTGAACGAGGATCCCGGTCCACCCAGCAGGTGCGCGGTGCCCAGGGTCACCGGGTCGAGACCCGCCCAGCCCTGGGGACCGGACTTGTCGGTGATCGTCCAGGCATCGCCCTTCTTCTCCAGTTCGACCGCGCCCTTCTCCGCGGCGTACATCAGCGTGGCGATGTAGGTCTCGTTGTCGACCTTCTCGCTGTAGATGTACTTGGCCTGCGCGGGCCCGATGCCCTCGGGCGGCGCGTACAGAACCGGGAACGGCGGCTCCTTCTCCCGCGAGCGGGCACCCAGGACGCCGCCGAGGATGCCGGCGGCGAGCCCGAGCAGCAGCACCACGATCAGCACGGGTTGGCTGCGCCCCAGCACCCGGTCATAGCGGCCGGTCCACGCAACGTAGTTGCCGTCGCCGGGGGGCTCCATGTCGAGACCCGTCGCGATGGTCAACGGCGTGCGGGCAGCCATCGGGCCGGCGGTGATCGTCAGGTCTGTGGTGCCCGCCCCCTCGACGGTGCATCCGCTGGTCGCACCGAGCCCGATCGCGCAGAAGACATCGCCCTCGGCGGCCGTGGGCAGATGCACTGTCAACGAGGCCTCGTCGATGCTCTGCTGCCAGCCGCCCGGGATGAGGTTCCAATAGAACATGCTCGGCAGATCGGTGATCGGATCCTCGCCCTCGGCGATCACGCCATCGATGTGATAGCTGATCACATAGGTGTGCTCGCCCGTGGGCAGCGTGACGTCGGCAGAGCCGATCTTGGCGACCCGGAAGCGCCCGAAGTCCTCGGTGAGGAGTTCGAACGGCTCCTCGCTGCCGTCCCGGGTGACCGTGATGTCTTCCGGATCGCGCCGCGCGTTGGGTGCGTTGTCGTCGACCAGGTCCCAGAAGCGGAAGATGCCGTGCTTGCCGAAGACGGGGAAGTCGACGGTGATCGTTTCCACCACGTCGAGGTCCCCGTTGGCCTTGAGGTCGAAGTCGGCGACGTAGGAGGTGATGGTGGTGTTCTCATAGTTCGCCGTCACCTCGCCACTGCCATAGAACAGGGCCGGAATCGACAGCAGTGCAGCGATCACCGCGACGCCGATCGTGTATCCAACGAGCCTGATCATGGGCCGGACTCTAGTGGCTCACGCCGGCGTTGAGGCCGACCGGCGAAAAGTGAGTGCGCAGCGTCGTTGCTCACTGCCAGACTCAGCGGCGATGAGTACCAGCACCCACAGCACCGGGGACGCACCCGCCACGCGGACGACGCCGCCGGCGTCGAGTCTGCGCGCCTTCTGGCGGGCACTGCCCCGCGAGGGCCGCTTGTTGCTGTCGATCGTGGTCCTCGAGTTCGTCGGAACGGGCCTGGTGCTGCCGTTCACCGTGGTCTATCTCAACGAGGTCAGGGGCTTCCCCCTGAGCGAGGTGGGACTGCTGCTGGCCCTCTCACCGCTGTTCGGACTGCTCGCGGTCGGTCCGGGCGGGCTGATCATCGACCGGGTCGGCGCACGGGTCGTCGTGGTCGGGGTGCTGTCGGTCAGCATCGTGGCCAACCTGGTGCTCGCCTTCGCCGATACCCGGCTCGAAGCGGCGATCGCGCTGATCCTGCAAGGAATCGGCTTCGGGTTGTCGTGGCCGGCCTTCCAGAGCCTGATCGCGGCGGTGGTCCCCAGTGAGCTGCGGCAACGCTACTTCGGGGTGAACTTCACGCTGCTCAACCTCGGCATCGGGATCGGCGGAGTGATCGGCGGGTTCGTCGTCGATGTCGAGCGGTTGGCGACCTTCCAGGCGATCTACCTCGCCGATGCACTGAGCTACTCCCCTGCCTTGCTGCTCCTGCTCGGGCCGCTTCGACACATCGCCGGTCGCCTGCCACCGAGCCCCGACGGGCCCGCGCCGTCGATGTCCTACCTCGCGGTGCTACGGAGTCCCGGGATGGCCTCGCTCACCCTGCTGGGCTTCGTGGGCTCCTTCGTCGGCTACTCCCAACTCAACTCGGGGCTGCCGGCCTACGCGCGTGCCATCAGCGAGACCTCGACCCGGGCCATCGGGCTGGCGTTCGCCGCCAACACCTTGGTGATCGTGCTGATTCAGCTGATCGTCCTCGGCCGCATCGAGGGACGCCGCCGCACCCGGGTGATCGCCGTGATGGGCGTCTGCTGGGCCTTCGCCTGGCTGTTGCTCGGGCTGTCCGGCCTGGTGCCGGGCACGCTGGGCGCTGCCATCCTGGTGGCCTCGTGCGCCGGGGTCTTCGCGCTCGGCGAAACACTGCTGCAGCCCACGATCCCCGCCCTGGTCAACGACCTCGCCCCCGATCATCTGCGCGGCCGCTACAACGCTCTGAGTTCGGCGGCCTTCCAGTTCGCCGCGGTGATCGCGCCTCCGGTGGCCGGCATCCTGATCGGCCGGGCGCTCGGCGAGGTCTACATCGGGATGCTGATCGTGGGCTCGCTGGCCATCGGCGCGCTGGCCATCGGTCGGGTCGAACGCCAACTCTCACCCCAGGTCAACGGCGTGCGAATGCCACCCTCGGCCGACCTGCTCGGAACGCTCGGCCCTCAAGGTCCCGAGGGTCGCTGACCGCCGCGGTCACCTGCCGGTGGACCGTCGCTTGCGGTTCGCGTGCGAACCGGGGCACGGTGGTCACGACCGCTTCGTTGGCCACGTCTTGTGAGGGAGGCACCCGGTGAGCGACCCCGCCGAAACAGATCCATCACCCCGCCCGCCGGCCGGAGCCGATGACACGGCGCCGAGGATCGACCCGACCGATGCGCGCTACACCCGCAAGGGCCGCCTGCGGACCTCGGTCTACGAAGCAGAGATGAAGCGCCTGCAAGAAGAACTGGTGCTGTTGCAGTACTGGATCCAGACCCAGGGGCTCAAGGTCCTGGTGATCTTCGAGGGGCGCGGTTCGGCCGGCAAGGGCGGCGTGATCAAACGCATCACCGAGCGAACCTCGCCGCGCACGGTCCGGGTCGTGGCCCTGCCCAAGCCCACCGAGCGCGAACGAACCCAGTGGTACTTCCAGCGCTACGTCGAGCACCTGCCGGCGGCCGGCGAGATGGTGCTCTTCGACCGCTCTTGGTACAACCGCTCGAACGTCGAATGGGTGATGGGCTACTGCACCGAGGATGAGCACCAGGAGTTCCTGCGCAGCTGCCCCGAGTTCGAGCGGATGCTGGTCCGCTCGGGCATCACCGTCTTGAAGTACTGGTTCTCGGTCTCCTTCGAGGAGCAACGCAAGCGATTCGAGGCGCGCAACGCCAAGCCGCGCAAACGGTGGAAGCTCTCCACCATGGATCTGGCCGAGCACCAGCTCTATGTCCGCTACTCGATGGCCAAGGACACCACCTTCCAGCACACCGACATCAAACAGGCGCCGTGGTACGTCGTCCCGAGCGACGACAAGTTGGCGGCGCGACTGAACTGCATCACGCACCTGCTCTCCCAGTTCGACTACCACGATGTCGCACCGGCAGAGATCACCTTGCCGAAGATGAGTGAGGTCCCCTACGTGCGCCCACCCATGCACGAGCAGACCTTCGTGCCGCTGGAGTTCTAGGGCCCGCCGCGCCACCATCACCCTCCGCGAAGCGCAGGCTCTTCCGCCGCGGGCTCGGCTAGGTCAAGATGACCGCTATCCACTCGGCTCGGAGGTTGTCAATGCTCAGGCGTGCCCCGATCGTCCTCACCCTGTTTCTCACGCTGGTCATCTCGATGACCCTGTCGATCGCCGGGACGGCGGCGCCGGTCGGCGGTGCCGATGCCGAGCGGGCCAAGGCGAAGGGCAAGCCCAGCCTGAGCGCCTCGCCCAAGCGTCCCCTCCAGGGCAACACGGTGAAGCTGAGAACCACCCTGCCCACCAAGTTCAAGCGCAAGGTCACCCTGCAGCGTCAGAGCGGCAAGAAGTGGAAGTCGGTGGCGCGCAAGTCCACCAAGCCCAGCGGCAAGGTGAGGTTCAAGGTCTCGGTGCCGGTCGATGTCAAGTTCCGGGTCAAAGCCAAGGCCGTGCGACACAGCGGGCGACGCTTCCCTGCGGTGACCACCAAGACCCGCTCGGTGCGCGTGACCCTGCGCGCTGAACTCGCGTCACAGACGGCCTCCGGCACCGCGGGCAACGCCGAATCCGGATCCTCTGACGTCTCCGACGACGGTCGCTATGTGGTGTTCTCCTCGGAGGCGACCGACCTCATGTCAGGGGTCAGCGGCTACGCCCCGGGCAACGCCCAGATCTTCCTGCGCGACCGCAAGACCGGCTCGGTGGTCCTGGTCAGCGCGGCCGCGCCGGGTGTCGCTGCCAACGGGTCCAGCATCTGGCCCAGGATCTCGGGCAACGGACGCCACGTGGTCTTCGCCTCGAGTGCCAGCAACCTGGTGGCCAACGACAACGCCGGGTTCCAGGACATCTTCCGATGGGATCGAGTCAGCGGGTCCCTCGTCCGCATCTCTGTCGCGGGCGCCGGCGGCGACGCCAACGCCAGCAGCCACGACCCCTCGATCTCGGCCGACGGCGAATTGATCGCCTTCTCGACCCAGGCATCCAACATCGACGGCGACGACACCAACGGTCTTTCCGACATCTACCTCTGGGATGCCAACACCGGCGAGTGCGACCGGATCAGCCGCGACGCCGCGGGCAACGACCCGAACGGCGCGAGCTTCTCCGGCGTCGTCTCGGCCAATGGCGCCTACATCACCTACTCCTCAGCGGCCTCCGATCTCAGCTTCAACGACGACAATTCGGCCGTCGACGTCTTCAGGGTGAAACGCACCGGCGGCCTGCCCGCCGTGGTCTCCCGCGGCGTAGGCGGCTCGGGTGATGCAGCGGCGTCTACCGGACCCGCGGCCTCGTCGGCCAACGGGCGCTACGTGGCGTTCGCCTCGCTGGCCGACAACCTGGTCCCCGGCGGCTCACCCGACAACGGCAAACTCAACGTCTTCGTCCGCGACATGACCACCCAGACCACCGTGCTGGTCAGCTCCAAACCCGGGGGCGGGCCGACCGGCGACCACTCGCTTCCGCCCGGCTGGGTCAGCAACGACGGACGCTTCGTCGTGTTCACCTCGCTCGCCCCCGACCTGGTCGCCGGCGACACCAACTCCAGCGCCGATGTCTTCGTGTGGGACCGCAGCAAGGCGAGGTCGAAGATGCTGGTCACCAACCGGGCCTCGGGCTTGCCCAACGGGCCGATCTTTGAGCCCAGGGTCACCCCGGACATGCGCTGGATGGTGTTCTATTCGACGGCCGGCAACCTGGTGCGGCGTGACAGCAACGGCCTCCTCGACAGTTTCGTGTGGCGGCTCAAGTGAGGTTGCGGCTACGCGAACCTATCCAAATGTCGCGTCATAGAGGGCTTGGAGCCTCGGGGTGGCCTCACCGCTGAAGCCACAGACACCGACGTTGCCGTCTGACGCGGCGACCAGGTAGGTCTTGCCGACCTCGAAGTCGACCAGCCCGATCAGGCTGGGCGTGCCCTGGAACGAGTTCGTGATCGCGATCTCGTCAACCGCGTCACCGGCGAACATCTCGATGGGCTCCAAGGTGGCCACCGCGCCCTCGACACCTGTCACGGTCCCCTTGAAGGCGACCTCGAAGGTCGAGAGGATCTCGGGGGACGGCACCGCGCACTTGCCCGAGACGTCGTCGGGCACCGTGAGCGCGAGCGTCACCGGGGCGCCCTGGCCGGCCACGTCGGAGTCCGCGTCACCTTGCGAGTTCACCGCGGCGTAGCCGACCCCGCCGACGATGGCCGCCGCCGCTGCGGCCGCCACCCACGTGAGGGGGCGACGGGTCCTGCTGCTCTCGGGGCGTTCCTGGCCCGGCGCGGGAGTCTCGACTTCAGTCATGGTGTCCTCCTGGATCTGGTTCAGCAGTGCGGCCAGCCCCTCCGGGTCGGCCGGGGCGAGGGAGTCGGCCGGGTCGGCCGAGCGCAACAACGCGCGGAGTTC
>JBFIDC010000061.1:0-13241 GCA_041581495.1 Nocardioides sp.
CTCGCGCATGACCGCGAACAGTCCGTGCAGGTCCGGCGCCTCGGGGGTCGTCAGGGCCGTGGCCACCTCCATCCCCGCGATGCGGGTGCCGACGGTGCCGATGGCGGCCGCCGTGATCCCGGCGCGCTGCATACCTGCTTCGGCCAGCAACGTCGTGGTGGTCTTGCCCTGGGTCCCGGTGACCCCGATGGTGGCGAAGTCCTTGGCCGGCTCGCCATAGATCTTGGCTGCCAGGGACCCCAGCAGCGGCCGCGGAGCGTCCACGACGGCCACGGGAGTGCCGGTGGGGACCATGGTCGCGCCCACCGAGTCGGTGAGCACCGCGACGGCGCCGGAAGCCAGGGCCTGCCTCGCGAACTCGGCGCCGTGGGTGAACGCGCCCGGCAGTGCCGCATAGAGGTCCCCGGGGACGATCCGCGTGGAGTTGAGGCTGATCCCGGTGATCAACGTGGTGGGGTCGCCGTCGGCATGGACGGGGGCCTCGGCGGCCAGCCAGTCCACGATCTGCCGAAATGGGGTCAGCGGCGGTCGGACAGGGCGAGCAGACAGTCCAGCCGCGACATCGGAGCCCTCCACCCGCGCAGGCTATCTGGTCGCGACCTCACCAGGAGACCGGCAACACGGTGGCTTTGCGTCCAGTGGGTGCGACGCCGTAGCGCTGGAGAGCGAAGCCCATCAGTTGCGAGAACACCGGTCCGGCAACAGAGCCGCCGCCACCACCGTTGCGCGGGTCGTGGATGGCGACATAGATCGTGAACCGAGCATCGTCGGCCGGCGCGAACCCTCCGAAGGACACCGTGAACGTTCCGTCGTAGCAGCCGCACTCGGGTCCGACTCGTTGCGCGGTCCCGGTCTTCCCGGCCACGCGGTAGCCGGGGACCCGGGCTTTGGGTGCGACACCGTCGTCGGGGTCGACGACGCGCTCCATCATCAAGGTGGTCTGACGAGCGGCGTGGGCGCTGACCACGCGCCGAGTGGTGGCCACGTCGGTCCCGACACTCACCCCGTCATCACGGATCGCTTCGCCCTTGATCAGGCTCGGAGAGATGCGCACCCCACGATTGGCGATGGTGTTGACCGCAGCCGCCATCTGGATCGCGGTGACCGAGAGCGACTGTCCGAAGGCGATGCGGTCTTCAGCCTGATCGGTCCACATCGACGGCGCCGGGAGGATGCCCGGCGACTCCGCGTCGAGTCCCACGTTGGTTCGCTTCCCGAGTCCGAACCTCTTCAGGTACGCCTCGAGTTCACCGCGCTTGAACCGGTCGGCGGCCAGCACGGTACCGACGTTGGAGGACTTGGCCAGGACCCCGGCCGCGGTGAGTTTGATGTTGCCGTGCTCGAAGTAGTCGTGGATGACTCGGTCCTGGCGCTCGAGGCTTCCGGGGACCACGAAGCGGGTGCGCGCGGTGATCCGGCCCAAGTCGATCAGGGATGCCATCGTGAGCACCTTCTCGACCGAGCCCGGCTCGTAGGCCAGGTTGATCGATCGGGCTCCACGGTCCTCGGTGGGCGACTCCTCCGGTGCAGCGGCATCGAAGGTCGGATAGTCGGCGTCGGCGAGGATCTCGCCGGTGCGAGAGTCCATGATCACCGCGATTCCGGACTGACCTCCGGCCCTCAGCACCGCCTCGCGCAGGACCCGCTGGGTGTACCACTGCAGGTCACGGTCGATGGTGGTGGTCAGGTCCGTGCCGTCGACGGCCTTGCGCACCTGGTTGATGCCCAGCGGGATCCGAGCGCCGGCGCCGATGTTGTAACGGGCCACGCCATCGACGCCGGAGAGATAGGTGTCGAAGACCTGCTCCATGCCGCCGAAGGCCTCATCGGTGCCCATGAAGCCGATCATGTTGGCGGCCACGTCGTGGGCCGGGTAGGTGCGCAGCGGGTCACGCCGGGTCGAGAGCCCGTCGATCCCCCGTTCCTCGGCCTCCTTGAGCACGTCTCCGGCCAAGGTGGAGGGCACCCGGCGGGCGATGTATTCGAACCGACTTCCCGGCTCGCGCAGGCGAGCCAGGGTGTCGATGTAGTCGACCGAGAGCCGTTCGGCGAGGAAGGCCGCGATCTCGGGGGCCTTCTCGGCCGTCAAGGACGGGTCCGCCACCACCATGCGGCCGTCCACCGAGTCGGCCAAGGGCTCACCGTTGCGATCGAGGATGGCCCCCCGGGCGGCGGGAAGCGCGACCTCGACGGTGCCCTCGGCCGCAGCCATAGCGGCGTAGGACCCCGGATCGAGGGCCTGGAGTTGGACCAGTCGCGCGCCGAAGACCGAGAGCACCATGGCGATGAGGACGAAGCCGACTCGCAGCCGGAACTGCGGTGACCCGCGCAGCCGCCCCCGGCGGCGTGCGTGTGGGTTTCGCAGTGACGGCACTGGTGCTCTTCCTATCGATCTCGGTCAGGTGCGGCGGCGGGGACGTCGAAACTGGCAATGCTGACGGACTGTCATCCTCGCGGTCATCTGCATCCGATCGGGTCAGCGTCGAGCCGTGTCGCGGGCTCGATCGCCACGGTCGGAGGCGGGCTCGAACTCGGCGTTGCCGGCGGGCGCAGCGCTCACCGTGACGACTACCGGTGCGGGGTCGAGGGCTCGGGGCTTGCGCGGAATGGGTGCATGGGGGCTCGGCGTGTTGCCACGGACCGCCGCGGTGCACGCCGCCACGTCGGCGCCGCCGCCCAGGCGCAGGGTGCAGGCGTTCTGTGGAGCGACCATGCCGGCTCGCCCAGCGACGACCGCCAGGTGCTGCGGATCGCGCAACTCCTCGAGTTCACCCTCGAGGGTCTGCTGCCGGGCAGTCAGGTTGGCGGCTCGCTCCTCGAGCGTGGCCGCAGCGAAGGACGCCTGCTGCATCTGGGTGTTGAAGCACAGCAGCCCGACGATGCCGCCGAGCAGCACGAGACTGACCAGCGTGACGAAAGGCAGCCGCGGAGCCGAGACCGGACGCCGCGGGACCACGGTGAGCCGGGCGCGCACCACCGCGGCGTCGAACGGGGCCCGCGCCTTGCCCCACGCAACCGACGCAGCCGACCCAGCCGACATGCTCATGCTGCCGCTCCGGGGAACGAGACGCGCTCGATGGCTCGCAGCCGCACCGATGCGGCCCGAGGGTTCGCCTGGATCTCGGCCTCACCTGCCCGCTCGGCCCCGCGGGTGACCAGGCGCAGGTGGGGCGCACTGCCCGCTGGGATGAAGGGCAGATCGTCGGGCACGGTGGAGCGACTGGCGGCGGTGAAGGCTTGCTTGACCAGTCGGTCCTCGAGTGAGTGGTAGGACTCCACCACTACCCTCCCCCCGATCGCGAGGGCGTCGATCGCTGCCGGGATGGCTCGTCGCAGCACCGCCAACTCGTCGTTGACCTCCATGCGCAGCGCCTGGAAGGTCCGCTTGGCGGGATGCCCGCCGGTTCGTCGGGCCGGTGCCGGGATCTCGGCGTAGAGCAGCTCGACCAGCGCTGCGGACGTCGTGAACGGTTCCTGCTCCCGACGGCGCACGATCGCCGTGGCGATCTTGCGGGCGAACTTCTCCTCGCCGTAGTCGCGCAGCACTCGGGTCAGGTCGGCAGCGGAGTAGGTGTTGAGGATGTCTGCCGCGGTCAGGCCGACGGTTGCGTCCATGCGCATGTCCAACGGCGCGTCCTCGGCGTAGGCGAAGCCGCGCTCGCGCACGTCGAGCTGCATCGAGGAGACGCCCAGGTCGAAGAGCACGCCCTGGACGTTGGGCAGACCGAGGTCGGCGAGCACGTCGGGGATCTCGTCATAGACCGCGTGTACGCCGGTGAACCGGTCGCCGTAGCCGGCCAACCGGTCGCGGGCCAGATCCAGTGCCACCGGGTCGCGGTCGATGCCGATGACACGCGCCAACTCGCAGCGGGTCAGCACAGCCTCGGTGTGTCCACCCAGGCCCAAGGTGGCGTCGATGAGAACCGCACCCGAGGCCGACAGGCTGGGTTCGAGCAGCGCAACCACGCGATCCAACAGAACCGGCACGTGGCGGGGGCTGGTCATGTCTGCGCCCCCCTCAGTCAGCCGAGTGTGGGGAGGTTGGCAAGGAACATGAGGACCGCGGCGAGGCACACCGACATCGCTGCGGAGAACGCCATGAGCGCCAGAGCGTCCTTGGCTTGGTGACGCACTCTGCGTGCGGCCGGCTGACTCAACTGGCCCAACTGGCCCAACTGGATGCTGCTCATTGCGGTTCGACCCTTCAGACGAGCGGTGGGGAAGATGCGGGGAAGGTGCGGTGTTCGCTGCTCGACTCGCGGCGGCTGCCGCGGTTCTGCGGGGTTCGCAGGGCCAGGTCTCAGGCCGCTCCAGTGGTCCGGACGCCCTCTGGGACAGGGGAAGTTGTCCCAGATTGCGGATCCGCACACTGATCGAGGAGCGGCCGAGACCTCGTCCTACGAACCCCTATGAAGTTGTGATCGGTTGTTCTGGTTGTTCTGGTCAGTCAGTCAGTCAGGCAGGTGGGCCGGTGAGGCGTTCCTCGTCGAGGGCGGCGAACTTCTCCTCCGCCGACGCGCAGTACTCGCGCCACCGGCTGGGTTCCCAGATCTCCACCCGGTCCATGGCCCCGACCACGACCACGTCACGCTCCAGCGAGGCGTAGTCGCGCAGAGGTTGGCTCAGGCCGATCCGCCCCTGCTTGTCGGGAGTGCCCTGCTCGGCTCGGGCGAACAACATCCGGGCGTAGTCGCGACCCATGCGTGAGGTCATGCCGCGGCTCTCGGCACGAGCGGCCTCGGCCATGAAGACGTCCGCGGGCCACACATCGAGGCACTTCTCCTGCCCTTGTGTCACCACGAGTCCCTCCGCCAGTCGCTCCCGGAACTTGGCCGGAAGGATCAATCGCCCTTTGTCGTCGAGCTTTGGGGTGTGAGTGCCCATGAAGTACATCGGGCACCTCCACCGTTCTGCTCTGGTCCTCCACTTTCCTCCACGCTACACCACTTTCCTCCACCTGCAACCACATTCCACCAAAACTGTGCGGCCGCCCCTCCCCTGCCCGGAGGTCCCGCGCGGTCACGATCCGGCTTCAGTGGGATGCCGAAGTTGAGGTCACCGCCTACGGTGGTCGACGACACATCTGTGTCGAGATGAGCGCTGATCACGGCGAGAGGGGAAGTCGCGTGGCTGAGCCGGTTGGGGCCGACCTCGAAACGCTTTCGCGCGTGGTGGAGCGAGTGCGCGCCAACATCGAGAAGGTCATCGAAGGCAAGACCGAGGTCGTCAACGCCACAGTGGTCGTCCTGCTGGCCGAGGGACATCTGTTGATCGAGGACGTGCCCGGCGTGGGCAAGACGATGCTCAGCAAGTCCTTGGCGCGCAGCATCGAGTGCTCGGTGCGGCGGATTCAGTTCACACCGGACCTGCTGCCCTCAGATGTCACCGGCGTGTCGGTGTTCAACCAGAACACCCGCGAATTCGAGTTCCGCCCCGGCGGAGTCTTCGCCAACGTGGTGGTCGGGGACGAGATCAACCGCGCCTCCCCCAAGACGCAGTCAGCCCTCTTGGAGTGCATGGAGGAGCGACAGGTCACCGTCGACAACACGACCTACCAACTCGAGTCGCCCTTCATGGTCATCGCCAGCCAGAACCCCATCGAGATGGAGGGCACCTACGCGCTCCCCGAAGCGCAACGCGATCGCTTCATGGCCCGCGTCTCCGTGGGTTACCCGGTCGAGGCCGCCGAACTCGCGATGCTCGACTCCCACACCAACCACAACCCCCTCGATGACCTCGAAGCCGTCACGGACGCGGCCGAGATCCGCAAACTCATCGGCATCGTGCGTCACATCCACGTCGCCCCCGCCGTGAAGCGCTACGCGGTGGCGTTGACCTCGGCCACCCGACGTACCGACGACCTGACGTTGGGAGCCTCACCCCGAGCCACCCTGCACCTGCTGCGCGCCGCCAAGGCCAAGGCCGCCATCACCGGTCGCGACTACGTCCTACCCGACGACGTGCATGCCTTGACCGGCCCGGTGCTGGCTCACCGACTCCTCCCCAGCGTCGAAGCCTCCATGAGCGGCCGATCAACGGCGTCGATCCTCAGTGAGATCGTCGCCGCCGTTCCGGTCCCCGACCCGTCCGCCTAAGCGACGAGCCACGGCACGCCGATGCGGACCAAGCGGAGGTGAGGGCATGCGCGAGGCGCTACGCGGGCTGACGGTGCGCGGGCGAGCGTTCATCGCCGCCGGCATCACCGCGATCGTCGCCTCGATCGTCATCGACGCGGGATCGCTGACCCGGGTCGGCGTGCTCATCCTCGCCCTGCCCCTGGTGACAGCAGTCTTCTTGAGTCGCAGTCGCTATCGCCTCTCCCTGGTTCGTACCGTTTCGCCTCCACTGATCTCGGCGGGACAGTCCGCCCAGGTCCAGCTCAATCTGAGCAACGAGGGCCGGGCGCCCAGTGGCGTGCTCCTACTCGAGGACCACCTCCCCTATGTCCTGGGCACCCGTCCCAGGCTGGTACTGGAGGGCATCGGCCAGGGATGGCACCAGCGGGTCGAGTACACCGTGCGCTCGGAGGTTCGCGGCCACTACGAGATCGGGCCGATGACCGTGCGCGTGGTCGATCCGTTCGGGCTGATCGAGATGGCGCGCGCCTTCACCTCCACCGTGTCGCTGACCGTCACCCCCCGCACCGTGCCGCTCCCGACCATCCCGTTGGGTGGTGCTTGGACGGGGTCCGGCGACAACCGACCGCGGGCGTTCTCCAACGGCAGCGCCGAAGACGTCACGGTCCGCGACTACCGCCGCGGCGATGACCTGCGCCGCGTCCACTGGCGCAGTTCGGCCCGGATGGGTGAACTGATGGTGCGCCGCGAGGAGCAACCGTGGCAGTCGCGGGCCACCCTGTTCCTCGACAATCGCCTCCACGCACACCGCGGCCAGGGCATCGCGTCATCTCTTGAAGCCGCCGTATCGGCCGCCGCATCGATCGCGGTCCACCTGGCCCAACGTGGATTCGCGGTGCGACTCGTGACCGCATCGGGTGAGGTGCAAAGCAGCGCCTGGCACTCGCGCCAGGCCGAATACAACACGGCACCCCTGCTGGAATCGCTCGCGGTTCTCCAAGCGCAGACGACGCCGAGGCTCGAGACCGGGTGGCTCACCGAGCACGGCTCGGGCGGCCTGGTCGTGGCGATCCTCGGCGACATCGACGACCAGGACGCCCCCGTGCTGCGACGCATGGCCGCCCACTCCGGATCGGCCATCGCGCTGGCTCTCGACGTGGAGGCGTGGCGATCGCCAGGAGCCTCCACCGCAGGCGTGGCCACCGCCCTGACCCGGCAGGGCTGGCGGGCGGTACCCCTGCGCCCACGAGATCGACTCGACGCTGCCTGGCAGGAGTTGGGGCGCGGCTCAACTCAGACGGCCAGAGGCATAGACCAGGTCGGCGTCGGAGCCGAGGTCCGCTGATGGCCAGATCGACCCGTACGACCCACCTCGCGACCTCGGTCCGGCTCTCGGTCCTGGCCATGACGATGACCTGGATCGCACTTGTCTCCTGGCACGACCTGCTCGAACTCCCCGGCCTCTACCTCGGTCCACTGATCCTGGTGGCTGCCTCGATCGTCCTGACGGGCGTGCTGGCACGCTGGCTGCGAGCCCCCGCGCCGGCGGTCGTGGCGATCCAGGTCCTCGGCTCGGCGATGACCACCTCGTGGATCCTCACCGGGTCACCGCTTCCGATTCGGGCCGCGTGGACCCGCCTGATCGAGGAGTTCCGCGGTGCCTTCGACACCGCCCAGCAATACGCCGCGCCCGTTCCCGCGGAGGTCCCCGGGATCGAGGCGATCCTCATCGTCAGCGGGCTGGCGCTGATGTTGATCGTCGAGGTCGTGGCAGTCACCTTGCGCAGGATCCCGCTGGCCGGCCTGCCGCTGCTGGTGATCTTCAGCGTCTCTTTGACGATGGTGGGCCAAGGCCCGTCCTGGTACGTCTTCGCGGCCACTGCGATCGCCTTCATGGCCTTGTTGTCGTCTCACCAAGGCGACCAGGTCTCCCGATGGGGCCGATCGATCGACCGCGGTATCGGCAAGGGCGACATCGACCCATTCGGCATCCGGAACCGATCGCTGCGCGGCAACGCCACCACGATCGGTGGCGTCGCCACCGCCTTGGCGATCGCCATCCCCGCGTTGATCCCGACGCTGAACCTGGACTACTTCAACTTCGGCCCGGGCAGCGGCGGCGACAACAAGATCAACGTGGTCAACCCGATCGTGGACCTGCGACGTGACCTGATCCGTGGGGTCGACCGCGATCTGCTCACCGTGACCACCGACGACCCCGACCCGGAGTATCTGCGCATCGCGGTCCTCAATCGGTTCACTGCGGAGTCGTGGAGTTCCGGCGATCGCGACGTGCCGGCCGACCAAGGCGCGAGCGGACCGCTGCCGGAACTCGAAGGGGTCGATGAGTCCGTGCCCCGACAGGAGTTCGACTACGCCATCTCGGCCACCGAGGACTTCGCGTCGACCTGGCTGCCCACTCAGGGCCACATCAGCCGGATCAGCGCGGTGGGCGACTGGCGCTACGACGAGGGGACCCGCGACTTCATCGCCGGAGACAGGGACCTCGACACCGCCGGTCTCGACTGGACCTTCACCTCCGTCGAGCTGGACCTCAATGCCGTGGAGCTCGCGAACGCGCCCTCCTCCGCCGGACTCGTCAACCGGGAACTCACCTCGCTCCCCTCCGGACTCGACGACGTGGTCCGCAAGCTGGCTCAGGAAGTCACCGCACGCTCACCTTCGCGCTTCCAGAAGGCCGTCGCCCTGCAGAACTGGTTCCGGCGAGGCGGCGGGTTCACCTATGACGACAGCCGGGTCCGCAAGAACGGCAACGACGATCTGGCCCGGTTCCTGACCGAGGGTCCCGACGGGCGGATCGGCTACTGCGAGCAGTTCGCGGCTTCGATGGCCGTGATGGCGCGGATCCTGGGCATCCCGGCGCGAGTGGCAGTGGGTTTCCTGCGCCCGGTCCAGGTGGGGCCCCAGACCTATGTTTACAGCTCGCACGATCTGCACGCCTGGCCGGAACTGTTCATCGCCGGGGCCGGTTGGGTGCGCTTCGAGCCCACTCCCGGGGGCCGCGCCCAGTCGGTGCCGGCCTACACGACTCAACCCCTCACGAACAATGCCGTGCCGAGCCAGGCTCCCAGCCAGGGCACCGCTCCCGATCGCACCGGCCTGCGGGACTCCGCGCTGCCGTCTCCAGATGCGAACCCGGCCGACACCGAGGGCAGCGGCGGCGTACGCGGGTCCTGGGCGGGACGGTTGGGGTTGGTAGGCCTACTCCTGCTCGCCGGGGTGGTGGCGCTACTGCCTCGCAGCGTGCGCGGACGCCGACGGGAACGACGGCTGTGGGGAAGCGTCGAGGACGTGTGGCTCGAACTGCGCGACACCATGCGCGACCTCGGCCTGCCCTGGCCTGCGGCGAGATCGCCGAGACAGACCGCCAAGGGGATCTCGGGGTACTTCGGCCTCCCGGCCGATGACTTCACCCCCGAACGACCTGCGCGAGGCCCCGAGGTGAACCCGGGGGCCACCGACGCGCTCGAGCGTCTCGTGCTTGCCCTGGAGTTGCTGCGCTATGCCGAACGCGACCCGGGTGCGGGCGGTTCGTGGCGCACCGACGGGCAAACCTGTATCGCCGCCCTGATCGGCGGGGCCACGCCACGGGCACGACGACGCGCATCGTGGTGGCCCCGGTCACTGTTCGTGCGCAGTCGGGTGACGACCCGCTCCGATGATGGCGGCGACTCCCCCGCTCCGGCCTATGCCGGCACGGTGGACCGGGTCGGTTAGGCAGGCCCGGCGGCTCTAGAAGCCGCCCTCCTCCTTGCGGCGACGCCAGCGTTGTTCCATCCGGTCCATGAACGAACCGTGGTTGACCGATCCGCGCGACTGGCTCTTGCCGTGGCCGCGGGACTGGCCGCGGGACTGACGACGCGGGCGAGCGCTGCGGCCACCGTCGATGACGGTGAATCCACTCGTCGGGTCGTCGCTGTGCGGAACATCCCCGTGCGCGGCGGCGGCCTGCTGGCCGCGCAAGGCGGTCAGGCCCACGGTGGCCGAGGCGAGCATCACCACGAATCCCGCGACACCCACGACCGTGGTCGCAGAGATCGCGCCGGTCATCAAGATGACGACACCGATGGTGAAGAAGACGCCGGAGAGAGCCGCGCGACGACGCGCGGAACGCCGAATCGTGGTGCCACGCAGCGTCGAGGCGAACTTGGGGTCCTCCTCAACGAGGGCGCGCTCCATCTGCTCGAGCAGTCGAAGCTCCTCTTCGGAGAGTGGCACCGGTTCCTCCCGCGTCCGAGACGTCCTCGTCCTTGCGAGGTGTGGATCACCTCGACCAGATGAGGCCAGTGTAGGCAGGCCGTGGCAAGGACACTAGGCGTCTCATCAAGTTTCCACCTGACTCGATGAGTTGAGGTCAGCGGATCGTGCCGGAGAGCAGGCTTGCCGGCCCCACCGCGGCACTCCCGAAGCGTCGGACAGCACGATCCACGGCCCGGTCGGCATCGGACCAACCGTGGTCCCGTTCGCCGAGGAGGAGTTGTCGCGAGACCAGCGTGCGAGGCACCAGTCCCTCGACGCGCACCCCCACCAGACGCAACCGGGCACGCTGCAATCCCAAGGCGTCATAGAGCGAGACCGCGGTTCGGTAGATCTCCTGGGTCACATCGGTCGGCTCCCGCATCGTCCGGGCGCGGGTGATCGTGGTGAAGTCCGCGAAGCGGACCGTCAAGGAGACCGTGCGCCCGGCAACCTCGGCACCGCGCATCCGTCCAGCGACCTTGGCGGTCAACTTGAGCACCTCGCGCAGCACCACCTCACGATCATCGACGTCGCGCCCGAAGGTCTCTTGGGCTCCCATCGACTTGTCGGGATCCCCACCCGACCCGCCGTGCCCGAACCCATGAGCCACAGCCCGCCCGGGGTTGACCTCGCGGCGGTCGGTCCCCCATGCCAGTTCGTGGAGTTGGCTGCCCAAGCCCTGGCCGACGGCACGCTGCAGCGTCCGCAGTGGGGTGTGTGCGACATCGCCCACGGTGATCAGTCCGAGGCGGTGCAGCATCGACTGGGTCTTCTCGCCCACGCCGTACAACTCACCCACATCGAGTGGATGCAGGAACGAGGTGATCTCTTCGGGCGGCACCACCAAGACGCCGTCAGGCTTGGCTCGACGGCTTGCCAGTTTGGCTACCGAGATCGACGCAGCGATCCCGACCGAGCAGTCGATGCCCTGCTCGTCGTGGATCCGCGCCCGCAGTTGCTCGGCGATGGTGACCGGGTCACCGAGTCGTCGTGCCGCGCCACGAACGTCGAGGAACGCCTCATCGAGGGAGACCACCTCCACCTGCGGCGTGATCCGCCGAAACGTCTCGATCACCGCCGCCGAGACGGTGGAGAACACCTCGTAGTCGGCCGAGACGGCAACCGCATGGGGACACAGTCGCCGGGCCCGGGTCGAGGGCATTCCGGAGCGCACCCCGAATGCGCGCGCGTGGTAGTTGGCCGACAGCACCACTCCGCGGTAGCCGCCGCCGACGATCACCGGCACGTCCTGCAGTTCGGGACGATCCCTGATGGCCACCGAGGCATAGAAGGCGTCCATGTCGACATGGAGGATCGGGGTGGCACTCACCCGGGCCTCCGCTCGGGCCCGGGGGTCCGCTCAGGCTCAGCGGGCGAGCAGATGCAACTGGGTGGCCAGCGGAAGGTACTCGGGCCGCTCGGCAACTGCGCGCTCGAGTTCGACCAGGGCTGCGGTGGCACCGGGTTCGAGGTCGAGCAGGGAGCCGGGCACCAGGTCGGCGAAGACCCGGATGCCGTGGATGGAGACCACCTCGAAACCAGCGCCGGCCACGAGTTCTTCGGCCTCTTCTGCGGTGAATCTGGCGAGGTTCGTGGGTGCGGTGCGTCCCTGCGTGGGCGCGTCGGACAAGAGCGCGAGCGCCTGCGGGAAGTGGCCGGCCATCGCCCGGGCAACGACTGCGGCGTGTCGTCCGGCGACCAGGAGCGAGAGGAAACCACCGGGCCGGAGCACCTCACGGATCGTGGCCAGGGCCGCTGCCGGGTCCTCGACCACCTCGAGCACGCCGTGACACAACACCACATCGACCGGCCCGTCGGTGGAGTCCTCGACCAGAGACGACAGATCAGACAGGTCACCTTGGAGCCCGGTGACCTCGACCCCGACCTCGCGGGCCCGACGGCTGAGCGCCGCAAGCGCATCGGGGCTCGGGTCGACCACTGTGACTCGGTGACCGAGTTCGGCCAGGCGGACCGCGAACCCGCCGGTGCCGCCGCCGACGTCAAGGATGCGAGCGCTCTGCCCGTCGTAGGCCCCGGGGTGACCCAGCGCCTGTTCAAGCGCTTCCCAGACCACCGCCGTACGGGCGCTGGCCCGACGCTGGCTGGGGCGTTCGCTGGCCGACATGCGGCCAACCCTAGGGCGTCCACGGTCACTACGAGTCGTGCGGTCACCCTGGGCTCCCAGGGCTGCGGTGCCACAACTTCCTGGCTGTCTGGGACCCAGCAGGCTTGATGTCGGAGTAGGGCGAGACCTGGAAGCCACTGGAGTGCACCATCACTCGGCGCTGCCCGGTCTCGGGTGAGCCGACCCCGGTGAAGGCGCCCTCGGGATCCGCGGGAACCGCCATCTGGTCCCGGACCGCCTCGATCCCCTCGCGCTGCCACAGCGCAGCCAAGGTGGGCAACTCCCAGCAACCGGTGGCTCGCACCGAGACGCCACGGTGGCCGGTGCGCCGCAACTCTCCGCGCACCACCAGCAGCCAGGAAGCGAACACCGTGGCGGCGTAGGAACCCTGCGCGTCTTCGAAGAAGGTCGCATCGACCGGGCCGGTCGAATCGTCGAGGGTCAAGAAGATGACCCGCCGCCCGGAGCGGATCGGGGGTGTCTGAGTAGCGACCTTGACGCCCGCCACCAGAATTTCGGACCGACTGCGTCGAGCCAACAGGTCGCGACTGCGCACCACCCCGAGCGCCTCGAGGAAGGGCGCATAGGAGTCCACGGCGTGGCGGCTCACATCGAGCCCCAGGATCTCCAACTCCGCCCGCATCCGCTCCTCGCCGCTCATCTCGGGCAAGCCGGAGACTTCCCCTTCGGTCGGCTCATCACCCAACTCCAGGGCCAACTGCACCGACTCGACCGGCGGGGGTGGCGCGGTGGCCTTGGACTGCGCCGCCGCCTTGGCC
>JBFIDC010000062.1:0-13180 GCA_041581495.1 Nocardioides sp.
GCGACCACCTCCTCGAACGCCGTGTCGAAGCGGACCTCGAAGCGGCGCACCGACTGGCGCAGTGAACGCGAGACCAGCAGTCCGTCCAGGGGGATGACTCCCCGCTCCAGCGGCGAGAACCAGCACATCGGGGGGCGAACTCCACCGTCCGGCATCGGGAACAGTCCACGGCGGTAGGCGGCCAGCAGGGTGCCCGGCTCGAGGTCGGCCCCCACGCCGATGAGGTCCTGATCATCGGGGGCCTCGCGTGGGTCCCCGAACTCCCAGAGCGTGGGTGGGGGTTCGACTGGCATGAGGGGGACGCTACCCACCCGAACGTCGTCGAGTCGCGTGTGCGCGGCGAACCAGCGGATGCCCCAGGGGGGTCTAGGTTGCAGCTACCTACTGTGTCTCGGAAGGACTTCCATGTCCGCTCGGAATCGCCCACGACCTGCTGTACTCGCTGGCTTCGGCCTCATGGTCGCGGGGCTGGTCGCGGGGGCTGCCCCTGCTCTCGCCGCCCCCGTCTTCGTCAACGATGAGACATCAGTGAATCCCTATGGCGGTGCTTCGACGTTCAACGTCGCCGGTGGTGCGGGTTGCGCAGCCGGCCAAACAGGTTTTCAGGGCCCGTCGGTTGCCCTGATCGAGAACGGCCCCGCCGTCACCGCATCGGTGAGTGGGTCCGGCTCGTTCAGCGCCAACGACCCAGACGACACTGCCACCGGTCAGGCCAGCGCCACCGGCACCGGGAAGATCACCTCGAAGGGCGGGAACCTCGACTCGTTGGACCTCAAGGTGGATTCGCGCGCCAAACTCACAGGTGCGCTGCCGACCTCGAGCTGTGCTCGCAATGTGCGCGCCGGGCTGGATCTGAATTTCACGTTCACCATCACCCAGCCCGGATTCCTCATCACCACGCTCGCCAACCGTGGGTTGGTCGGCTATGGCGAGATCTATGTCTACCGTTCCGTCCTCGGCGAGAGCACGCACCCCTACATCGATTCCTACAGCGAGGGAATGACGCACACCGTTAGCCAGAAGACCTTCCTGCCCGCCGGAACCTACAGCGGCTACTTCGAGGGGCAATCCGGCGTCAACAGCCAGGCCTCCTACGACGGGAAGAGCGTGTTCACCGCCCACGGCCAGTTCAATGTCGCGGGCTCGCGGATTTCGGCGGTGAAGGGCCCGGCCAAGCGCTACGTCACTATGCCGACCAAGCGCTCGTGCGCCGCTCACACCGTTTCTCCCAAGATCACCAGCAACAAGTCGCGCGCCAAGACCATCAAGACTGTGAAGTTCATCGTGAACGGCAAGGTGGTCAAGACGGTCAAGGCCCCCAAGAAGGGCAAGGCCGTGGCGCTGCGCCTCGGCGACGAGGCGACGGCGAATGTCCGAGCCGTGGTGAAGGCGGTTCCGAAGCAGGGCAAGCCGGCCAAGACCTACACCGTGTCGACCGACTACGAGGCGTGCCTGTGACCTCGAAGGTCCCTTTGCCGGTTTCGTGATCTGGTGCGCGGGGGGCGGCTCCGTAGACTCTCGCCATGAGTCTTTCGGGTAAGGCCGCCGGCCAGGCCGGAAAGCAACTCGCGCCCAAGATCGCGGAACTGGCGCCCGGAATGACGACCTCGTTCGTCCGGGAGGCCTTGCACCGCGCCATCGTGGGAGTCGGCCCGCTGCCCCCGGCCGCCAAGGCCGCCGAGGCACAGCTGCGGGAACAGAAGGGCAACCGCAACAAGGCGGTGCGCGAGGTCATCGAGAACCACGTCCGCTACGCCGGCGGGCAGGGCTTCCTCACCAACCTGGGTGGGGTCGTCACGATGGCCGTCGCGGTTCCGGCCAATGTCACCGGGCTCGCGGTGATCCAGTGCCGGATGATCGCTGGGATCGCGCACCTGCGCGGCTACGACCTCGATGACCCGCGGGTCCGCAACGCCATCCTCACCTGCATGTTGGGTGAAGAGGCCATCAACCAGATGATCCGCAAGAAGAAGTTGCCCGCGCCCCCCATGGCGTTGGCCACCGCACCGATGCACGACCCGGACCTCGACCGGGTGCTCTCCGCCGAGGTGGCCTCCGAGCTGATCACCAAGGTCGCCGGCAAGCGTCTGGCCACCACCATCGGCCGCCGGGTGCCAGTGGTCGGCGGGTTGGTCGGGCTGGGTGCGGATGCCTACGCCACCTGGCAGATCGGTCGCTACGCCGACCGCGAACTCCTGCCCCGCACGGCGCGGTAGGCCTTGAGCGCCCCACGCCCGGGCGGACTGTTCTCGAGGCGCCGAACGACCTTGCTCCGCAGCCGGTAGGTCGGGCGGAGGTAGGACCGTTCCAGCGCCAGGTGGGCGTCGTGGAGCTCAGCGCGTAGGTGCTCCTCCTCGTGACGCATCCGCGCGTTCTCCAACAGCAGTGCCTTGACCGCGTCGATCGCCGCGTCGGCGACCTGACGCTCCCGAGGCCGGTCCGGGTCGGCGAACTCGGTGACGGCGGGGGCGCCACGCAGGTCGCTGAGGTCGCCGATCACGTCGTAGCCGCGCCGTTCGATCTCCGCGATCCACTGCTCGGAGAGCTCCTGGGCCCACGGGTGGACCTCGGGCGGCAACGCCAGCCGCGGCGACTTCGTGCGCGCTGAGAGGGTCTTGTGGGCCAACAACTCGCGCACCAACGGCCGGTAGTCGGCCGGCGGCAACTCCTGGTTGGCGCGGCGGTTGATGCGTCGGATGAGCGCGGTCTCGGGCACCCCCATGGACGGGTTGACGCGCTCGGCGTCCAGGTCGAGGTCGAGCCCGTCGAGACCGAAGGCCTGGCTGAACCGCTGCCACAACACATCCGGCCCACCCGGAGGCGGCACGGTGACCACGTGCACCCGCTCGGGTGGCAGGTCAGCGGACCAGCGAGCCAGGATGTCGGGGATCTCCTGGACACCCCAGAACCAACTCCCGATCCTGCTGTTGCGCTCGGGGTCTTGGATGCGCGCCAGGAAGTCCGCGTAGCTCAACCGAGCGCGGTGCTTGATGTTCTCTTGCCACTCGGCGGGGATCTGGCGCACCAGGTCGCGGGCCGAGACCAGCACGTGCACCTCGGCTCCCGAGCCGTGCCCCACCGACTCCAGCGCCCGGGCCGCCTGGGCGCGGGTCGCGGTCGCGAGGATCTCGTGGCTGATGATCGCGGTGCCCGGCATCTTGCGCACCGAGGCGGCCAGGTCGTCCCAGGCGCCGATGGCCTCGGCCTCGAGCCCGCCCCACCGCAACCCGAGCAGATCCAGCGCGCCCAGGAAGTGGGCGTCGAATCGTGCGCCCGGGTAGTTGATCGCGTGGGTGCGCAGCCGCACCCGATTGCGGAAGAGCACATCTTGCAGATACGACGTGCCGGTCTTGGGGGTCCCGACGTGCACGAGCACCTTGCCGGCCATCAGCCCTCCCCGTTGCGGCGAACAGGGTCGAGCAGAAGGTCGATGGCCAGGGTCAGCGCCGCCGCAGGAGTGTCGGCCTCGTGGTCGACCGAGGCAGGCTCCGCGGGGATCACCGAATCCAGCGAACCGTGCACGGCGACGCCGGTGCGTTGCACCTGGCCGGTCATCCGCACCGCCGCCTCTCGCAGACTCTGGTGATGAGCGGGCCCGACCGCGGTCGCGGGACCCGTTGCCCGGCTCAGCCGGGACAGGAGGGTACCGCGCATGAGCACCGAGGCCTGGTCGGGTGAGACCAGCCCACCGAGCGCACCGGCCACCCGCCGCGCGACTTCGGCGGCGTGGTGGGGCACCCGGGGCGCCTCCCCTCCAACGCCGGCCAGACCGCGCCGTACGCCGGCGGCACCGGCCAGCGCCGCCGGGTCGAGCACCACCTGCACCCGGTCGACGCCGCTCTCGGCGACCCGGCGCTCGACCACGCGGCCCAGATCGGCGCGGGGCGGCAGGTTGCCGTGGGCCAGGGCGGAACGGAAGCTCGGCCACGGCGGACCGCCCTGACCGAAGCAGCGCGCCAGCCAACAGTCCACGACCATCTGGTCGAGCCGGTCGGCCAGCACCAACACACGCGGCGTCCGGCCCCCCGGCGGATAGCCGGCAGCAGTGAGGGCATGCCGTGCACCGGCGGCGAGCCAGGGGTCACCGGCCAACCGGTAGGCCGGTCGCCACCGTTTGGGTCGCGCCCGTGGCGAAGCCTGCGTGCCCGCGTCCCGGAGATCCTCGGCGATCAAGGTGGTGGCCACGCGCAGCAACTCGCGGGGGTCGAGTTCACCCGGGTCGACCCGTGGAGCCCCCTGTGGCCCGTGCGATGCGTGCGGTTGGAGGTCTGGGTGCAGCAACCCCAGCGGCGGGCGGCCGCGACCGCGGGGCTCGGTGGTCAGCAGCCGCTCGACCAGGCCCGCGCTGGGCGCGCCCGCCTGATTGACCCGGCGCAGGAGTTCGAGCGACTGGGCCCCGGGGACCCGTGTCTCACCGGCCCACCTCGACTCGCCGAGCGCGAACTCCGGCCACGGCGTGGTCCCGCCGAGGCGCAGGTGCTGGACCCAGGCCTGCTCGACCTGGCTCATCGGTCGGTGAGGCGGTCCAGCCCGGTGCGCACCAACTTGCCGACGGACTTGTCGGGGTTGGGCCGCCGCATCGCCTCGGCGGTCATCGCGGCCAGCGCGTGCACGGCGACGTCGAGTTGTTCCTTGGCCGGTGCGCGCAGCCGGTTGGCGCTCGGGTCGGCGGGGTCGGGGCGCGCGGGGACGAGGTCGTCCAGCGAACCGACGACGTGGATCCCCGCCTGCTCGACCCACTCGATCCAGCGGGTGGTCTGCTCGAGCGCCCAGTCATACATCGACTCGGGCATCAGCACCGGCCGGACATCCTCGCGGCTGGCCAGGAGTTGCTCGGCCAGCAACCCGCGCACTACGTGGGTGTGCTCGTTGTCGGCACCGCGCGGGGTGGTGTTGAGCTCGACGTTGAGTCGGCGCAGCAGCTGGGTCTCGGCCATCCCCATCGAACGGTTCAGGCGGCTGCTGTCTCGCGGCGCCCAGGCCGGATCGATGCCGACGGCCTCGCACATCCGCCGAAACAGCTCGCCCTTGTCGCTGTGGCCCGGCGCAGGCACGGTGACCAGGTGGACCTGCTCGGGCGGCAGACCTTCTCCCCAACGCGAGAGCACGTCGGGCAGGTCGAACGCCCGGGCGAACCAGGCCCGGCCGTTCTGGGTCTTGCGCAGGAAGCGGCGATAGCTCCACCGTCGGCCCTGCTTGATGCTCTCCTGCCAGGCCGCCGGGATCTGTCGGCCGAGGTCACGGGCGGTGTAGACGATGTGGACCTCGCCGTGGTCGAGGCTGTCGCGCAACCGCTTGACCACCCACGGACGGCCGGTCGCGAGGATCTCGTGACTCAAGATCACCGAGCCGTGCCTGCGGCGGGCCAGCCGCGCGAACCTGTCCCAACTCCCGTCGGCGTGCCCGGGGTTGCCACCCCAGTCCTGTCCCATCAGATCCAGCGCGGCGCGGAACTGGAACGTGGTGGGGTCGGCGACCGGCGAACTGCTCAAGTAGTGGATGTCGTGATCGGCCAGGCTGCGCCGGTTGAGGGCCAGCCGGTCCTGGAAGTAGGTCGTCCCGGTCTTGGGTGCGCCCACGTGCACATAGACACGATCGGGGCTGCTCGGCATGGAGGTCAGTGTGCCAGCGCGCGGACGACAGCCGAAGGACTGGGACGACCCAGCACCTGCGCCATCCAACTGCTCGTAGCGACCAGGGCGTCGAGATCGACCCCGTGCTCGATGCCGAGACCGGTCAGCATCCAGACCAGATCCTCGGTCGCCAGGTTGCCGGTCGCGCTCTTGGCATAGGGGCAGCCGCCGAGTCCGCCGGCGCTGGCGTCGTACGTCGTGATGCCGGCCTGGAGCCCGGCGTAGGTGTTGGCCAACGCCTGGCCGTAGGTGTCGTGGAAGTGCAGGGCGAGTTGGTCGCGGCTCATCCCGGCGGCGACGAAGGCTTCGATCAGGGTGCCGACCTGTCCCGCGGTGCCGACGCCGATCGTGTCGCCCAGGCTCAGTTGGCTCGCCCCGAGGTCGAAGAGGCGTTTGCCGACCGAGACCACCTGCTCGACCGGCACCGCGCCTTCCCAGGGGTCGCCGAAACACATCGAGACATAGGCGCGCACGTCGAGACCCGCCGCCCGCGCCCGCGCCACCGTCGGCTCGAACATCGCGAACTGTTCGTCAAGACTGCGGTTGAGGTTCTTCTGCGCGAAGGTCTCGGTGGCCGAGCCGAAGATCGCGATGTGCTTGGCCCCGAGTTCGAGGGCCCGGTCCAGGCCGCGTTCGTTGGGAACCAGCACCGGGCAGTCTCGGCCGGCCTCGCCGAGCAGCGTCATCAGGTCGGCGGCGTCGGCCAGTTGGGGCACCCACTTCGGGTGCACGAACGAGGTCGCTTCGACGATCGGCAACCCGGCGGCTTGCAGTCGTCGCACGAACTCGGCCTTGTCGGTGGTCGCGACGATGCTCTGCTCGTTCTGCAGGCCGTCGCGAGGTCCGACCTCATAGATCGTGACGCTGCTCGGCAGGCCCGTCGCACGGTCACTCATCGCTCGCCTCCACGACGAACAGCGTCTCACCCAGCGCCACCTGGCCGCCGGTCTCGGCGCTCACCGTGGTGACCGTCCCCGCGAAGGGCGCCTTGAGGCTGAGTTCCATCTTCATCGCCTCGATCACCCCGAGCACCTGCCCCTCCTCCACCACATCGCCCTCGGCCACCCGCACGTCGAGGACGGTGCCCGGCATGGGGGAGAGCAGCGTCCCGTCGCCTGCGACGGCGGCGTGCGCCACCATCGGGTCCGGCCGTTCGAAAACGAAGCGCTGACCTCGATGGATGACCTCGACTCGATGCGGTCCCACGGCAGCGGCCGGACGGTCGACGGGTTGGTCACCGGTCAGGACGACGTCCTGGTCGAGTTGGATCAGGATCGGCGCCGCGGCGGAACCGACGCGGAACCCGTCGGAGGCGAAGGGCCCCCGGGTGGTGCTGTCCTTGAGGAACACCTCCCACGCGGCCAGCGTGCGAGCCGCGTCGACATCGGGCGGGGTGACCTGGGCGGTGTCGAGCCAAGCGGTGTCGATGGTGGCGTCGCGGAACTCGCTGCTGGCCGCCAGCGCCCGCAAGAAGCCCACGTTGGTCGTGAGCCCCAAGATGGCCGTCTCGTCGAGCGCGGCGATCAGGGCGTGTCTGGCCGCCTCGCGATCGGCGGCGTGCACGATCACCTTGCCGAGCATCGGGTCGTAGGCCGTGGAGACGAGTTGTCCGCTCTCCAGCGCAGCGTCGACGCGCGCTCCCACCGGCCAGCGGACGAGGTCGGCGCGACCTGCCTGTGGGAGGGACCCGCCGAAGGAGTCCTCGGCATAGATGCGGGCCTCGATGGCGTGGCCATCGCAGCGGACGTCCTCGTGGGTGAACGGGAGCGACTCGCCGGCCGCGACCCGCAACTGCAACTCCACCAGGTCCAAGCCCGTCACGGCTTCGGTGACCGGGTGCTCGACCTGGAGGCGGGTGTTCATCTCGAGGAAGTAGGCCTCGTCGGTGTCCGCGTCGAGCAGGAACTCCACCGTCCCGGCGTTGGTGTAACCGACCTCGCGGGCCAGCGCCACGGCCGCCGAGGTGACCAGGTCGCGCACCGCGGGCGTGATCGTCGGGGCGGGCGCCTCCTCGAGCACCTTCTGGTGGCGGCGCTGGGTCGAGCAGTCGCGTTCCCACAGATGCAGCACGTTGCCGTGCGTGTCGGCCATGACCTGGACCTCGATGTGGCGGCCGTGCTCGACGTACTTCTCCACCAGGATCGTGTCGTCACCGAACGCCGAGATCGCCTCACGTCTGGCCGAGGCCTCCGCCTCCTCGAAGTCGGCCGCGCTGCGCACGATCCGCATGCCCTTGCCGCCACCCCCGGCCGCGGCCTTGACCATGACCGGGTAGCCGCCGCTGGTGCCCTCGGGCACCACCGGAACGCCGGCCGCGATCGCGATCTCTCGCGCCGCGTCCTTGCGTGCCATCGCCTCCATCGCGGCCACCGGTGGCCCGACCCAGGTCAGACCGGCCGCCATCACGGACTGCGCGAACGCGGTGTTCTCGGAGAGGAATCCGTAGCCGGGGTGGATCGCCTGCGCTGCACTGGATGCCGCCGCGGCCAGGACCGCGGCGCCGTCGAGATAGGAGGGCACCAGGACGGCCTCGTCGGCCGCGCGGGCGTGGGGCGCGTCCTTGTCGAGGTCGGTGTGGATCGCGACCGTGTCGATGCCGAGGCGGCGGCAGGTCGCGATGACCCGCAGCGCGATCTCGCCCCGGTTGGCGATGAGGACTTTGCTGAACATGTGCCCGCTCACATCCGGAAGACGCCATAGGAGGGTGCGGGAACGGGAACGTGCGCCGTCGCCGCCAACCCCATGCCGAGCACCCGGCGGGTGTCGATGGGGTCGATGATGCCGTCGTCCCACAGACGGGCGGTGGAGTAGTAGGGCGAGCCCTGCTCGTCGTACTGTTCACGGATCTTGTCCTTGAACTCCTCGACGGGCACCGGATCGTCGGGGCGCCGCACCTCGGCCAGCACGGCCGCGGCCTGCTCGCCGCCCATCACCGAGATCCGGGCGTTGGGCCACATCCAGAGGAAGCGCGGGTCATAGGCGCGGCCGCACATGCCGTAGTTGCCGGCGCCGAACGAACCGCCGATCACGACGGTGAACTTCGGGACCACCGAGCAGGCGACCGCGGTGACGAGTTTGGCGCCGTCGCGGGCGATGCCCTTGTTCTCATACTCCCGGCCGACCATGAAGCCGCTGATGTTCTGCAAGAACACCAGAGGGATGCCGCGCTGGTTGCACAACTCGATGAAGTGCGCGCCCTTGAGGGCCGACTCGCTGAAGAGGATCCCGTTGTTGGCCACGATGCCGACCTGGTGACCCCAGATGCGCGCGAACCCGCAGACCAGCGTCTCGGCATAGAGCCGCTTGAACTCGTGGAAGCGGCTGCCGTCGACGATGCGCCGGATCACCTCACGCACGTCATAGGGCGTCCGGGTGTCGGCCGGCACCACGTCGTACAACCCGTCGGGGTCCTCTACCGGCTCCTCGATCTCCGTCGGCTCGGTGTGGGTCGAGCCCGTCGAGACCCCTGGCATGGGCAGGGTGTCCACGATGGAACGCACGATCGCCAGGGCGTGGGCGTCGTCCTCGGCCAGGTGATCCACGACCCCTGAGGTGCGGGCGTGCACGTCGCCACCCCCGAGGTCCTCGGCCGTGACCACCTCACCGGTCGCGGCCTTCACCAGCGGCGGGCCGCCGAGGAAGATGGTGCCCTGGTTGCGGACGATCACGGTCTCATCCGACATCGCCGGAACGTAGGCGCCACCGGCGGTGCACGAACCCATCACCGAGGCGATCTGCGGGATCTGCTGGGCCGAGAGGTTGGCCTGGTTGAAGAAGATCCGGCCGAAGTGCTCGCGGTCGGGGAACACCTCGTCCTGCATGGGGAGGAAGGCACCCCCGGAGTCGACCAGATAGATGCACGGCAGGTGGTTCTCGGCGGCCACGGTCTGCGCACGCAGGTGCTTCTTGACGGTGATCGGGTAGTAGGTGCCGCCCTTGACGGTGGCGTCGTTGGCCACGACGACGCACTCGCGGCCCTGCACGCGCCCGATGCCGGTGACGATGCCGGCGCTGGCCACGCCGCCGCCGTACATGTCATAGGCCGCCAGCGGGCTCAACTCCAGGAACGGGCTGCCGGGATCGAGCAACCGGTCCACCCGATCGCGCACCAACAACTTGCCGCGAGCGGTGTGCTTGTCGCGGGCCGCCTGGCTCCCTCCGAGGCGCGCGGCGGCGAGTCGTTCGCGCAGGTCGGCGGCGAGGTCGCGCATTGTCGAGGTCACCGCCCTAGGTTAGCGATCGTTAACCTAGGGCGCCAGGTCGGCGCGGGAATAACCCGGTGGGGGGATGTAGTTTTACCGACATGAGCGCCGTAACCCTGACCGCTGAGTCCTTCGAAAAGACCATCGCCGACAACGACGTTGTCCTTGTCGACTTCTGGGCAGCCTGGTGTGGCCCCTGCCGCAACTTCGCGCCGATCTATGAAGAGGCATCGACCAAGCACACCGATGTCGTCTTCGGCAGCATCGACACCGAAGCCGAGCAGGCCCTCGCCGGAGCCGCCCAGGTGACCTCGATCCCGACCCTGATGGCCTTCCGCGAAGGCATCTTGGTGTTCCGCCAGGCAGGGGCATTGCCCGCCCCGGCCCTGGAGGAGCTCATCACCGCCGTCAAAGGCCTGGACATGGAGGATGTCCGCCGCCAGATCGCCGAGGCCGAGGGCAGCGAGAGTCAGTGATCGCGCGGTAGCGATCCGCATCCGCTACCGCGAGCCCCGGTTAGCGATCGCTAACCTTGGGTGGTGACCCGTCGAGATCAGATCCTGGCCACCGCTGCCGATCTGTTCGCGGCGCGCGGCTTCCATGGTGTCTCGGTCGTCGACATCGGCACCGCCTGTGGCATCTCCGGACCCGCGCTCTACAAGCACTTCGCATCCAAGGACGCGATCCTCGCCGAGATGCTGGTCTCGATCAGCGAACGTCTGCTCCTGGTCGGCCGCGAACGCTCCGAGAGCGCCGCGGACGCGCAGGACGCCCTGAGCGCGCTGATCGCGTGGCACGTCGACTTCGCCCTGCGACACCGCTCACTGATCGTGGTGCAGGACCGCGACTGGGAGTCCCTGCCCGTTGCTGCCCGCGAGCAGGTGCGCGCCCTCCAACGGGAGTACGTGGACCTCTGGGCGAAGCGACTGTGCGAGCACCATCGTGGGCTTCGCCTCGACCCGGCCCGCGCCATGGCCCACGCCGCGTTCGGACTCCTGAACTCCACCCCGCACAGCGGCCTGATCGCCGACGACCCGATGCGCGCACTGCTCACCGAGATGGCCCAGCGCGCACTGCAACTGGACTGACTCGATCAGCCCAGCAGGTGGTCGACCCCTGCCGTTGGATCGTCCTCGAGCAGGGCCATCACCCGGGCCGCCCGCAGCGCGGCATCGTGCGCCACGTCGAGGTCGGCGTCATGGCGCCGGACCAGGCCGAGCAACTCCTCGCGGGGCAGACCGCGCAGATGGAAGAGCACGAAGGGGTCGGCCTCGATCAGCCAGGTGAGTTGATAGAGCACCGCGAGCGCGTGGACGCATGGATCGGTCCAGGCCTGGCACGTGCACTCACCTCCCAGTTCGCCACCGAACGGCAGCAACTCGACCCCGGCCTCTTCGGCGTGCTCGACCAGCCCGTGCGGGAGGTCGCCGGCCACCAGGGCGGCCACCCGGCCGGACTCGGCTCCGATGGCCTCGGCCAATCCGGCGCGACCGGCATGGTCGAGGACCGGGATCGTTCCTGCCACGGTGGCGAGGCCTTGACTGTCTTCGACCGAGGCGACGAAGCGGCCGGGCTCGACCATGATCTGACCGACGTTGCCCGAACGAGACAGCGCCCGGGCTTCGAGCAGATCGGTGGCGGAGTAGGCCGCCTCCTCGATCGCGCGCACCCATGCCCGGCCCCACCAGTGGCCGGCCCGCGCGGATTGACGGCGAGCCGGGAAGCGCGGGTGGACGACGGTCACGGAGTCTCACCGGTTTGGCGGTCCCACCCGTGTCGGCGATCCTCCTCGCGGCGGTAGGTCACCAGGTCACGCAGTTCCTCGTCGCTGAGTTCGGTCAGCGCGGCCTCGCCGTTGCCGAGCACCGCGTCGGCCAACGCCCGCTTGCGGGTCAGCAGTGCGGCGACCTTCTCTTCGATGGTGCCGCGGGTGATCAGCCGGTGCACTTGGACGGGCTTGGTCTGACCGATCCGATAGGCGCGATCGGTGGCTTGCTCCTCGACGGCCGGGTTCCACCAGCGATCGACGTGGATGACGTGGTCGGCGCGGGTCAGGTTGAGCCCCGTCCCCCCGGCCTTGAGGGAGAGCAGGAAGACCGGCGTCTCGACATCACCCGATTGGAAGCGCTCGACCATGGCCTCGCGTTCGGGGATGGAGGTCCCGCCGTGCAGGAACTGGTGGCCGATCCGGGCCTTGGTCAGGTGGGCGGAGAGCAGACGGCCCATCTCGACGTACTGGGTGAACATCAACGCGGCACCACCTTCGGCCAGCACGGTGCCGAGGAGTTCGTCGATCAGATCGAGCTTCTCGGAGCGGCCGCTGAGCCCGACCGCCCCGCTCTGCTTGAGGAAGTGCGCGGGGTGGTTGCAGATCTGCTTGAGGCCGGTGAGCAGCGCCAGCACCAACCCACGCCGGGTGGTCTGATCGCCCGGGTCGGCCTTCTCGATGCGTTCCATCGTGTCGCGGACGAAGGCCTCATAGAGCACGACCTGTTCACGCGTCAGGCCCAGCGGATGATCGGTCTCGGTCTTGGCCGGCAACTCGGGGGCGATGCCCGGGTCGGACTTGCGGCGGCGCAGCACGAACGGGCTGATCAGATCGGTGAACTGACGGGTCACCGCGGGGTCGACCCCCGATTCGATCTGGGCCGCCCATCGCTTGCGGAAGGCCAGCCGGCTGCCGAGCAACCCCGGAGTGGCCCAGTCGAGGATCGCCCACAGTTCGGTCAGGTTGTTCTCCACCGGAGTGCCGGTCAGGGCGACACGGACGCCGTTGTGGATCGAGCGCAGCGCCTTGGCGGTGGTGGAGCGGGCGTTCTTGATGTGCTGGGCCTCGTCGGCCACCACGATGCCCCAGGGGATCGCGGCGAGCTCGTCCGCGGAGACGCGCATGGTGCCGTAGGTCGTCAGCACGAACCCGTCGGTCAAGCCCTCGAGTGAACGCCGCCCGCCGTGGAACCTCCGCACCGCCAGGCCCGGCGCGAACCTGCGGATCTCGGCCTCCCAGTTGCCGAGCAGGCTCGCCGGGCAGACCACCAACGTGGGTGCCGGCTGTTGCTCGCGCCGGTGCAGGTGCAGCGCGATGAGGGTGATCGTCTTGCCGAGGCCCATGTCGTCGGCCAGGCACGCACCGAGGCCGAACGAGGTCATCTCGACCAGCCACGACAGGCCCTGGGCCTGGTAGTCGCGCAGCGACCCGTTCAGCCCGGCGGGCGGCTCGATCGGCGCGCGTCGCGGTGCGCTCAACAGGCGTTCTCGCACATCGAGCAGGCTGGCGCCCACCACGACGTGCTCGGGCACCGCCGCCTCACCCTGGCCGACCTCGACCGTGCCCGTCAGTGCCGC
>JBFIDC010000063.1:0-13096 GCA_041581495.1 Nocardioides sp.
CAAGGCGATGTTTGTGCTCTGGCTCCTGCACTCGCAGTCGCTGGAGACCTTCGTGCTGGTCCAGGGTGTCTCGGTGGTGACCTTCAACGTCCTCGCCACCGCCGTCACCATCGGTGCGGCCGTCCTCGTCGCGAGGAAAGAAGGCCTGCTCGCGCCGAGGGGACTGCCTGCTCAGGCGGTTGCCGTCTAGTTCGGAGTCCGAGCGGACGCCGGCCCGGCCTCAGAGTTGGCCGAAGCGCAGCACCGCTACGACCACGGCCATCACCATCAGGGTCACGTTGATCGGGGCCGTCGCCCGCAGTTCCTCGCGGCGAGCGTGGGTGAGCATGGCCCCGGCCATCAGCGCAGCAAGTCCGAGCGCAGCAACACCGCTCAGGACGGGAGCGATGTCGAGCAACCAGGGGAGCACCAAGCCGATCGCGCCCAGGATCTCGAGAGTCCCGATCGCCTTGACCTGCGGCGTACTGAAGCCCGCGAGCGAGGGCATGTTCGCCAGCAACTCTTCGCGCGGCGTCGTGGCCTTCTTGAGACCGGCGGTCAGGAACAGGGCGGCAAGCAGGCCAGAGAGGATCCAGGCAAGGACGTCCACGGGTGAACTCGATTCTGTGAGTAGGGGGTAATTACTTGCCCTAGCAACAAAAGCGCCGATTCTATTCCTTGCCATCGCAAGTTTTTGGACCAGACTGTGGGGATGACCGTGGCTCCCCGACCATTGACCGATGCCGAGGCCGGCGCCTGGCGGGCCTTGGCGGCCCTGATGGTGGCCTTGCCGCGCGCCTTCGACCTCGACCTCGATCGGCGCAGCGACATCACGCTCTCGCGCTATGTGGTGTTGATGAGGCTCTCGGAGGCCCCGGCTCAAACCCTGCGTATGGGTGACCTGGCGCTGGGAACCGCGCTGTCGCCGAGTCGCATGACGCGAATCGTCGCCTCGATGGTCAAGGAGGGCCTCGTGGTGCGGCGGCCGTCCGCCGACGACGCCCGGGTCGCCTTGGTCACTCTCACCGGTCCCGGACTGGCTCGGCTGGAGGCGGCGTGGCCGGCTCACCTGGCGGGAGTGCGCGACCTGGTGATCGACCGGCTGACTGGTCGAGACCTAGCGGATCTGCGCCGGATCTGCGACAAGCTGTTGGCGGGTCCGGCGCTGAGCGATGCCCCTTCGAGCAATTCAGGACAAGATGGATCTCGTGGGTGACCCCTTCTGGCCCGGCGAGCACCGCGCCGACGACCACTTCGCCGATTCGACCTTCCTGGAGGCGATGACCGCGGTGGAGGCGGTCTGGCTCGACGCGCTCGTGGACGCCGAGATCGCGCCGCCAGATGCCCGGGCCGACCTCGCGGGACTGGTCGAGGAGCACCACCAGGACTGGCTCGCGGAGGAGTCTGAGGCCGGCGGCAACCCGGCGGTGGCGTTGGTGGCCTTGTTCCGCAACGCCCTGGAGGACGACTCGCCCGCCGCGGCGGCCTGGGTGCATCGCGGCCTGACCAGCCAGGACGTGATCGACAGTGCGTTGATGTTGATGGCCCAAGACGCTGTCGCCCAGTTGCAGGTCGAGATCCGGGGCCAGGCCGAGCGGCTGGCCGGGTTGGCCACGGCGCATCGCGGGACGCCCATGGTGGCCCGCACCCTGACCCAGCACGCGGTGCCCACCACCTTCGGTTTGAAAGCCGCGCAGTGGCTGGCCGGCGTGCTCGACGCCTACGACGACCTCGCGGCGCTGGTCTTCCCGGTTCAACTCGGCGGTGCAGCCGGCACTCACGCCGCCGTGGTCGAACTCGGGGGTTCCCCACAGGAGATGGTCGCGGTCATCGCGCAGCGACTCGGCCTGGCACCGGCGGCGCCCTGGCACACCCGCCGCACGGTGGTCACCCGCCTCGGTGATGCCCTGGTGCGGTGCACCGACGCTTGGGGCCGGATCGCGGAGGACGTCCTCACGCTGAGCCGACCCGAGATCGGTGAACTGCGGGAGGGGACCGGCGATGCGTCCGAGCCTCTGCCGCAACACAGCCCGGTGTTGTCGTTGCTGGTGCGCCGCGCGGCCATGACCACGCCGATGCTCGCCGCAACGCTTCACCTCGCGGCCGCGCAGCAGGTCGATGAACGAGCAGACGGGGCGTGGCATGCGGAGTGGACGGCGCTGCGCGATCTGGTTCGACGCACGCTGGTCGCGGCCTCGCAGACCTTCGATCTCGTCGCCGACCTCGAGGTCGACCAGGGCCGGATGGCCGCCACCTTGCACGGGGCCCGCGAAGCGGTCGGTGCCGAGCAGTGGTCGATGGCCGAACTGGTCGGTCGGCCACCGTCGTTCGCCTATCTCGGCATCGCGACCGACCTCGTCGACGCCGTGGTCGAACGCGCCAAGACCACGCTGGTGACGCCACCGCCTGAGTCCTCGCCGTGACCCCAGCGATCACCGCGGTCCGGCTGACGGGCTCGGCACGCCGGGCCGAACTGCCGTTGCTCGTGCTCGGCCCAGCGATCGGGACGTCGGCCGCCAACCTGTGGGGCGCCTGCGCGGCCCACCTGGCGGAGGACTTCGACATCCTGGCGTGGGACCTGCCCGGTCACGGCCACAACCGGTCGGTCCCCGACGAGCCGTGCTCGATAGCCGAGCTCGCCGCCGGCGTGCTGGTCGTCGTCGAGGACGTGTTGGCTCAACGCGACGAACTCGGCGGCCCGTTCGCCTACGCCGCTGGATCGGTCGGTGGCGTCGTCGGGTTGCAGTTGCTGCTCGATGCCCCTGATCGGATCGACTCGGCGGTGCTGCTGTGCGCCGAGAGCACGGCACCAGAAGAGCGGGTTGCGGCCTCGGCGGGAACTGCGAGCCTGGTCGAGGCCGGGTCGGCTCGGGTGCGAGAGGCGCTGGCCGACTTCGATGTCCGTGACCGGCTCGGCGAGATCCGCGCCCCGGTTCTCGCCGTGGCCCGCACCGACGACCCGATCCCGACCGGCGAGCACCTGCGCGCCCTCGCTATCGGCAGCTGCGGCGACAGGCCGAAGGATCCGGGCGATCTCCTGCCCGCTGAGCGGCCGGTCGAGGTCGCCACCGTGATCCGTCGGCAGGTGCTGGGCGAATCCGTGCGCCGCGGCGGCCCGCGAGAGGAGTTGGCGATCCATCTGCGCGCGGCGTTGCGCGAAGGGCTGACGGTCGCCGAGATCACCGAGGTCCTAAGACAGACGGCCGCCTCGCAGGAAGACCCGGACGTCACCGTCGACCGGTGACCGGACCGATCACGGCGCGCTGGACTCGGGCGGTGTCGACGGCGGTGTCGATGGCGGTGTCGACGGGGGAGTGGACGGCGGTGTCGACGGGGGTGCCGGGCTCGGTGTTGAGGGCAGGGTCGGGATCGGGCTCGGTGACGGTGTGGGGCTCGGGGTCGGCGTGGGTGTCGGGTTAGGCGCCGGCGACTGGCCCGGCGACTGGCCCGGCGACTGGCTCGGTGTCGTCACCGGCGGGGACTCCGGTTCCGGTTCCGTGCCCGGCTGGGGCGCGGGTGCATCCTCGGGCGGACCGACGAGCAGTTCCTCGGACTCACCGGCCAGGAGTCCAGGGCGCGCGGGCACCGTGACGACGTAGCGGGCATCGTGGCGGTCGATCGGGAACGCGAAGGTGCCGTCCTCATGGATCGCCGTGGTACCCAAGGGGACCCGCCCCCCTTCGTCCGTCACTCGCCACAGGGTGGCCCTGACCGGGCCGCGCGCGGGGCGCAGCGTGCCCTCGATCCGGTCGGTGTCGGCGACGTACCCCGCCTCGACCAGGGGAGCGATCGACAAGGTGAAACTCGGTGAAACACTGCCCTCGGCCAGGGGACGGTCCACGAAGCGCCAGCGATAACTCGACCGGCCCGAGGGAGCGACGGTGACTACGGGATCCTCATCGCCGGCGGGCACCACCCGGATCTGCTCCCACACTGAACTGTCATAGGACTTGCGTTCCAAGATCACCGTCGCATTGGGGATCGGTCCGCCCGTGGTCGCACGCAGCGTGCCGCGGACCTCGACCTCCTCACCGGATCGGGCCACCGAGTGCGAGGCGGACATCGTCATCTGGGTCGCGAGCCCCTCCAGGTCGTAGGTCGTCACGTTGCCGAACGACCCGACGCGCAGGGCATCGATGGAGAACGCCGATCCGTCACACCCGAAGGTGATGGCGAACAGTCCGGGCCCGTCGCCACCGTGCAGCGCGGTGAAGGGCAACACGGTCATCGGGGTGCCCGTCCGTGTCGTTTCGGGCGTGACCTGGGTGCGCGTGGCCATGTCGTACTTCGCCCAGGTGTAGATCAAGGGCGCCACCGAGACGGTCGTCCATGCACCGGCCGGCGCCGAGATGGATGCGACTCCGAACCACATGAGTTGCGTGCCTACGTCGGCGGCCTCTTGGAAGCCGGCGACTGCTCGACCGGTGACACCGTCTTCGGCGAACACGTCGAGGCTCGCGGTCGTGGTCGTCGCCATCGACGGCACGATGACCTGCATCCCGACGGCGGTGTCGCCGTCGAGGTCGTATCCGAGGCTCCTGCTGCCGAGGGGTGGGGTGGCGGGCCCCACCGAGACATAGGGCGCGATCGCCTGGTCGGTCGCGTCGAACAGGTTGTCGCATCCGAGGTAGGCCAGTTGGGTCGAGGGGTCCTCGAAGGCGGTGCCGTGCACGACCACGGTGGTGTCGGCGTGGGCTGCTCCGGGGATGCCGAGGGCGAGCGCTATCACCGCCGCAACGAGTACGCGCATGTCACCCACCCCCTCCCAAAGGCGATCGCGCCCAGTCTTACCCGGGCGCGCACCAGGGGCAATGCCTGCGCCGCGCTATCCGCCAGTTGGACGGCGATGTGTCATAAACCAGTCATCTAACAGTGCGGAGCATTCCTCCGCGAGCACGCCCGCCACCACTTCGGGTCGATGGTTGAGACGGCGATCGCGCACCACGTCCCACAGGCTGCCCACGGCGCCGGCCTTGGGGTCGAAGGCGCCGAAGACGATGCGTTCGACCCGGCTCAGCACCGCGGCCCCGGCGCACATGGTGCACGGCTCGAGGGTGACCACGAGCGTGCAGCCTTCGAGTCGCCATTCGCCACGGGATCTGGCCGCCTCCCGGAGCGCGACGACCTCGGCGTGCCCGGTCGGGTCGTGGTGAGCCTCGCGGATGTTGTGGCCGCGTCCGATCACCTCGCCTGCGGCGTCGAGCACCACGGCGCCGATCGGTACGTCGTCGCGTTGGCCCGCGAGCCGAGCCTCCTCGAGCGCGGTGCGCATGGGGGAGTACCAACGATCCTGGGTCATGGGTTCTGCGGTGCTCAGGCCGAGGTCAGGTCGTCAGCGTCGTCGAACAGGTCGCCGAAGCCCAGGGTTCTCGCCACGTCGGAGAGCATCTCATCGGGGTAGAGGTCTTCGTCATCGAGCAGGTCGGCGAGGTCCTGGATCGAGACCCCGAGGTCGCTGAGGATGTCGAGGTGGCCGGCCGGGACGGGGTCGTCGTCGTCCTCGGGGAGCGGGAGGCCGAGGTGCTCGAGGGCCGATGCGGCGAGGTCCCAGTCCTCGGCGGCCGTGATGTCTGAGAGCAGGACCCGCGTACGGCCGGGTTCGACGCGCACGAGAAGCAAGAAGTCCTCTTCGAACACCACCATCCCCAGGGCGCCCGCGAGGCCGCCGAGTTGGCGCAGACCGCCGGCAAGGCTGTCGAGATCCACCAGGTGGTCGTGGGTGAGGTCGGCGACGACCCACTCGCCGTCTTCGCGGAAAGCAGCGACGGCGAGGTCGACGCCGTCGTCGTGATCAGTCATCGCCCACTCCTCCCGGTCGTGGTGTCCCGCGCCCGGCCCGCTCAGCCTGACAGAACTTGCGCGCGGGGTCTATGCAGATGTGACGCCGACGCGGGTTCGGACTACGGTCGGAGCCCATGACCGCATCACGCTCGTGGTTCCGCGCCCTGCTCCTCGCCGTCGCCGTGGCCCTGCCGATGACGTTGCTCGCAGTGCCGAGCGGCACGGCCTTCGGGCGCCCGTTCGTTCCCGGCGCCTCGCGTGCTGAACCGGGGCCGATCCACGCGGGCAACACGTTCGGTTGGTACAACGGCGGCGGTCTGGTCTATGACGAGAAGTTCGTCGGCCCGCTCGCCAAGCGGTGGAAGGTGGAGGGCCCGGGGCTGGTTCGCAACCAGCACGGCATGTTGACCCTGAACACCTACAGCCACGGAACGGTCTCGGCGACGCTGATGCGGCCGGGCCAGAAGTACGGACGCTGGGAGACCCGACTGCGGTCCCGCGTCTATGGCAAGACCGGCGCGAACTACCGGGTCCTGACCGAGTTGGTGCCCATGTCGCGCAAGAAGGAGCGGTGCGGCGAACTCAACGTCGGTCTCAACCGCTACGTGCCGGGCAGGCGCAACCTCAACCTCTATGTCCGCAACCGTCCCGGCCTGCTCTACCAGGCCAAGCTGCGCAACAGTTTCGGCCGGGACCAATGGCACACCTTCGCCGTCGAGGTCACGCCCAAGCGCATCTCCTGGTTCGTGGACGCGCGTGTGGTCCGCACCGAGCGCCGACCGGATGCGCTCTCGGATGTGAACTTCCGAGTCCGCTTCACGATGCTCGGAGTCAAGGGCAAGAAGATGAAGAAGTCGCGGATGCAGATGGACTGGCTGCGCTACTGGGCCCTCAAGGCGCCCAACAAGAAGTCGACCAAGGCGCCCCGGATGGTGAAGAAGGAATACACCCTCGCTTGCGGACCCGCGGCCTAGCCGGTCGCTGAGAGACACGGAGCCTGTCATGTCCTTTCAGACGCTGGTCGTCGACCACCCCCTGGTCGCGCACAAGCTGACCGCCCTGCGTGATCAGGACACCGACTCGCCGACGTTCCGGCGTCTGACCGATGAACTGGTCACGCTGCTGGCCTACGAAGCCACCCGTGAGGTCCGCGTCTCGCCGCACGAGATCATCACCCCGGTCACCGCGACCACGGGAGTCAAGCTCGTCAGCCCGAAGCCGTTGGTGGTGCCGATCCTGCGTGCCGGTCTGGGCATGCTCGACGGGATGATGCGCCTGCTGCCCACCTCGGAGGTCGGGTTCCTCGGCATGGCCCGCGATGAGGAGACCCTGGAGGCCGTCACCTACGCCGAGCGGCTGCCGGATCGTCTGACCGGCCGCCAGTGCTACGTGCTCGACCCCATGCTTGCCACCGGCGGCACCCTGGCTGCGGCCATCCGGTTCCTCACCGACCGGGGTGCCGACCACATCACCTGCATCTGCCTGCTGGCCGCCCCCGAGGGCTGCGCCCGCGTCGAGGCCGACCTCGCTGACCTCGACGTCCCGGTCACCGTGGTCACCGCCGCCATGGACGAGCGGCTCAACGACAAGGGCTACATCGTCCCGGGTCTCGGTGATGCTGGGGACCGGTTGTACGGGGTTGTTGGCTGAGGTCGGGCGATCGACGGAGTCACCGGGGCCCCGGTGACTCCGGCACTTCCCAGGCAAGATCTTGGCCAGGAAGCGCCTAGGTCACCGGGTCCCCGGTGACTCCGCCCGCCCGCGCTACAGCGCCTTAACCGCCGTCAACAACTTGCCCAGGGTGTCCTTGGCGTCACCGAACATCAACGTCGTGGTGGGCTCGAAGAGCAGTTCGTTCTCGATGCCGGCGAAGCCGGGGCGCATCGACCGCTTGAGGAACACGACCTGCTTGGCCTCGTCGGCGTTGAGGATCGGCATGCCATAGATCGGCGCGCTGGGAGTGGTGCGCGCGGCCGGGTTGACCACGTCGTTGGCGCCGACGACCAGCACCACGTCGGTGTGCTTGAACTCGCCGTTGATCTCGTCCATCTCGATCAACTGCTCGTACGGCACCTGCGCCTCGGCCATCAGCACGTTCATGTGTCCGGGCATCCGACCCGCGACCGGGTGGATCGCATAGTCGACCTTGGTCCCGCGCTCGGCGAGCACGTCGACCAGTTCGCGGAGCGTGTGCTGCGCCTGGGCCACCGCCAAGCCGTAGCCGGGGACGACGATGACCCGGTCGGCATAGCCGAGCAGGATCGCGACGTCCTCGGGGCCAGCAGAACGAACCGGACGGTCGGAGGCCTCGCCGGCACCCAGCGTCGAGCCGCCCTTGAGCGCGCCGAAGAGGATGTTGGCCACCGAGCGACCCATCGCCCCGGCCATCAAGAGCGTGAGGAAGGTTCCGGCGGCGCCGACCAGCGTGCCGGCCACCAGGAGCAGCGTGTTGCTGAGCACGTAGCCGCCGGCCGCCACCGTCAGACCGGTGAAGGCGTTGAGCAGCGAGATCACGATCGGCACGTCGGCGCCACCCACCGGCAGCACCAGGAGGAGGCCGATGAGCAGGCCCAGCAGGCCGATCAGGATGCCTGCCCACATGACCGGTTCGCTCACCAGCACGCCCGACAGCACGATCGCAGCGACGAAGCCGCCGCCGAAGAGAACCGGGAGCCCGGGGAAGACAACCGGGCGGGAGGTGATCAGGTCCTGCAGTTTGGCGAAGGTGACCACGGACCCGGCGAAGGACACCGACCCGACCAGGACGGTGAACGCGGTCGCGACCAGGATGAACTTCTGCACGTCCGCGCCGAAATCGACGATCTCGTGCAGTTCGACCAGCGCGACCAGAGCGGCCGCACCGCCGCCGACGCCGTTGAACAACGCGACCATCTGCGGCATCTGGGTCATCTGCACGACCCGGGCGCCATAGAAGCCGCCGATCGAACCGATCGCGATCGCCCCGAGGATCAGCGGGATGTGGTCGAGGTCGGCATAGAAGAACGGGATGGTGCACGCGAGGACGGCGGCGAAGGCACCGATCAGGTTGCCGCTGCGTGCGGTCTTGGGCCCGGAGAGGCCCTTGAG
Source organism: Nocardioides sp. (assembly GCA_041581495.1). GTDB lineage: Bacteria > Actinomycetota > Actinomycetes > Propionibacteriales > Nocardioidaceae > Nocardioides. The sequence continues at coordinate 8,848 of JBFIDC010000063.1, forward strand.
CGCGAGGATGAAGCAGATCGCGCCGAACAGGTAGAGGAGCTGCGCCCAGACGGGGATCATGCCTCGACCTTCTTCGCGGCCGGCTTCTTGCGGGTGAACATCTGGAGCATCCGGTCGGTGACCACGAAGCCGCCGACCATGTTGACCGCCGCAAGCACGATCGCGATCAGGCCCACGACCAGAGCGATGGTGTTGTCGGTGTGGCCCGTCACCAGGATCGCGCCGAGCAGGATCACGCCGTGGATGGCGTTGGCGCCGGACATCAGAGGGGTGTGCAGCGTCGAGGACACCTTGGAGATGACCTCGATGCCGACGAAGACGCTGAGGATGAAGATGGTCAGCCAGACGACTGATTCACTCATGATGCCGAGCCTCCTTCGAGGGCTTCGCGGGTGGCGGCGTGGCGAACCTCGCCCCCGTGGGTGACGCAGGAACCCGCGACGATCTCATCGTCGAAGTCGGGCGTGAATCTGCCAACGCCGTCCTCGTCGGTCGTGGTCATCAGCGTCACGATGTTCACCAGGTTCTGGGCATAGAGCTTCGAGGCGGGGCCGGGCATCTGCGACGGCACGTTCTTGCCGCCCCAGACCTGGGCGTTGCCGATCCGCACGACCTCGCCCGGGAGCGCGCCTTCGACGTTGCCTCCGGTCTCGGCGGCGAGGTCGACCACGACCGAGCCGGGCTTCATCTGCTCGACCATGGCGGCGGTGACCAGGCGTGGTGCCTGACGCCCGGGGACGGCGGCGGTGGTGATCAACGCGTCGGCCGCGGCGATGTAGGGCGTGAGCAGCTCCATCTGGCGGGCCGCCCGGTCCTCGGTCATCTCGCGGGCGTAGCCGCCCGCGCCCTCCAGGGTCTCGAGTTCGAGTTCGATCGCCTTGGCGCCCATCGAGCGGATCTCTTCTGCGGCGGCAGCGCGAACGTCGTATGCCTTGACCACCGCACCGAGTCGCTTGGAGGTCGCGATCGCTTGGAGTCCTGCCACACCGGCTCCGAGAACGACGACCTCGGCGGGCTGGACGGTGCCGGCGGCGGTCATGTTGAGCGGGAAGAAGCGTCGCAGCATCCCGGCGGCCACGATCGCGCAGCGGTAGCCGGAGACCAGCGCCTGGGACGACAGCGCGTCCATCGACTGGGCGCGAGAGATGCGCGGGACGAGTTCCATCGCGAACGAGGTGACGCCCACGTCACGCAGGTCCGCGATCAGCGCGAGTTCCTGGTTGACCGGCAAGAACGAGAAGGTGGCGGTGCCTTGGCGCAGCCGGCGCACCGAGTCCGGCGGCAGGGGCTGGACCGACAAGACGACATCGGCGGAGGTGATCGCCTCGGCGTCGATGGTGGCGCCGGCCTCGAGGTATTCGTCGTCGGCGATCAACGCGTGCTTGCCCGCGTCGGGCTCCACGACGACCTCGTACCCGAGTCCGGTCAGCTTGCCGACGAGTTCAGGCACCATTGCCACTCGGGACTCGGCGTCCCGCGTCTCCTTGACGACTGCGATTCTCATGGGCGGTCGAGGTCCTGACGCTGGGGAGCCGAGGAACGTGTGGTGGTCACCCGGCGGACCCTACCGACCCGAGCCGCGGACTCGGAATGTGTCTCTCATCTCGTCCGGTGGCCTGGCCCTACTTCTGGCCGGTCAGGGCGAGGGATCCGCCAAGCCCGATCATCATCAGACCGCCGCCGGCATCCATGCGCGCGACTCGCCGTGCGGACCCGCCGAACCAGTTGCGTGCGGTCCCGGCGGCGTAGGCGTAGATGCTGTCGGAGACGAGAGCCACGGCCATGAAGATCGCGCCGAGGGCGAAGAGTTGCCCCGAGATGCTGCCGCGGGAATGGTCGACGAACTGGGGCAGGACGGCGGCCAGGAAGACCACGGACTTGGGGTTGCTGGCCCCGACCATGAAGCCGTCGCGCACGATCCGGCGCGTGGACCGCAGGACGTGGACCGTCGGCTCCACGGCGCCGCCTCGGTGCCGGATCGCCTGCGCTCCCAGATAGATGAGGTAGGCCGCTCCCACCATCTTGACGACGGTGAAGATCAGCACCGACTCGGCCACCAGCACGCCGATCCCCAGCGAGACCGCCACCACGAGCGGCAGCAGACCCAACGTGTTGCCGACGACGCTCCACAACCCGGCCCGTCGTCCGAGCGTGAGCGAACGGCCCACGACGAACAGCACCGTGGGCCCGGGGATCAGGGTCAGCAGCAGCGACGCGAGAGCGAAGGCGAGAACCTGGGTCAGACTCAGCACCCGCTGATGGTTTCAGACCTGGGTGCCGATCAGCGAGCCGATTCCGTAGGTGATGGTCATGGCCAGCAGCCCTCCGCCCACGTTGCGCAGCACCGCGCGGCCCCGGGGGCCGTAGGACATCTTGGCGCTCGACCAGCCGGTCAGCGCCAAGGCGAGTCCTACCGCGACCACGGTCACCGGGACCCGCAGCGATTCGGCGGCCAACAAGATGGTGAGCAGCGGCAACAGTGCGCCCAGGGTGAACGCGATCATCGAGGCGAACGCGGCCGCCCATGCGCTGGTGACCTCGTTGGGGTCGATGCCGAGTTCGGCCTCGGCGTGTGCCCCGAGTGCGTCGTGCTCGGTGAGTTGCTTGGCCACCTCGAGGGCGAGGTCGTCGCTGAGCCCCTTGCTGACATAGATCCCGGCCAGCTCCTCGAGCTCCTCTTCGGGCTCCTCGAGGAGTTCGCGACGTTCCTTGGCCAGGAGCGCCAGTTCGGAGTCACGCTGGGTGCTGACCGAGACGTACTCGCCGGCGGCCATGCTCAACGCACCGGCGGCCAGGCCGGCAATGCCCGCGATGAAGATGGCGGTGCGGTCGGTGGTGGCACCGGCGACGCCCATCACGAGGCCGGCGGTCGACACGATGCCGTCGTTGGCTCCCAGGACGCCGGCACGAAGCCAGTTCAACCGGGCGCGCATGCCGTCGCCGTGCGGCTCGTCGTCGTGACCGCCGGGTTGGAGTTCGCTCAGGTCCATGTCGTCGGGCAGTCCGGGCTCGGTCTCTGGCGTCTCGACTGTCACCTCTCGATCGTCGTCTGCCCGGCGCCGGCGATCAAGGAAGGTGAGGCTGGGCTTGCTCGCCGAGGAGCGAACCGGCGGGAAACTCGCTCGGCGATGTCGTCGGGCCGTGTTTCCATGGCGCCATGGCGATAGCGATCCGGGCATCTGGCCTGCGCAAGTCCTTCGGTGCGGTGATGGCACTCGACGGGTTGGATCTCGAGGTCGAGGAAGGCACCGTGATGGGCCTGCTCGGCCCCAACGGCGCCGGCAAGACCACCACGGTCCGGGTGTTGACCACGTTGTTGAAGCCTGATGCCGGGCACGCCGAGGTGCTCGGGATCGATGTGGTGCGCCAGGCAGCGGAGTTGCGCCGCCAGATCGGAGTCTCGGGCCAGTACGCCGCGGTCGATGAGCACCTGACCGGCTTCGAGAACCTCGACATGGTGGGCAGGCTCTATCACCTCGGGGCCAAGGCCAGCCGTGCTCGCGCCGAGGAGTTGCTGGAGCAGTTCGATCTCAGCGCCGCGGCCGGACGGGTGGTCAAGGGCTGGTCCGGCGGGATGCGCCGCCGACTCGACCTCGCCGGCGCACTCGTCGCGCGACCTCCGGTGCTCTTCCTCGACGAGCCCACCACCGGCTTGGACCCGCGCGGCCGGGTCGGGATGTGGGATGTGATCGCCGACCTCGTGGCCGCCGGGACCACGTTGTTGCTCACCACCCAGTACCTCGAAGAGGCCGACCGGCTCGCCGATCGCATCGCCGTCATCGACCACGGCCATGTGATCGCGCTCGGCACCTCTGACGAACTGAAGGCGCAGGTTGGCGGTGAGAGCATCGAGGTGACGCTGCGTGATGCCGCCGACCTCGACGCCGCGATCGCGGCAGCCGGTGGTCTCGGGATCGGCCGACCTCGACAAGAGCAACGCAGTCGACGATTGACCATCCCGGTCGACGGGGGCTCGCAGGACTTGGTTGAGCTCTTGCGGCGCCTCGACGCCGCGTCGATTTCCGTCGACGAGGTCGGACTCCGACGCCCGACCTTGGACGACGTCTTCCTCCAACTGACCGGGCACGCGGCGGCATCTGAGACCGACGAGACCGAGGAGCAGGCATGACGACGACACCAACTGGGCAGGGCGGATTGCCCGAGGCGGTCGGAGACGTCGTCACCATCACCCGCCGCAACCTCAAGAAGATCCTGCGTGTGCCCGACATCCTGGTCTTCACGCTGGTCA
>JBFIDC010000064.1:0-13090 GCA_041581495.1 Nocardioides sp.
CCCCCCGCCGCGCCCTCAGGCGGTTCGTACGGCGCGGAGCAGCAGGTCGCGGGCGACCTCACCGAGGGTGGTGCCGCTGGCGGTGCAGGCATAGGGGAAGACCGAGGTCTCGGTCATCCCGGGCGCGATGGCCGTCTCGAGGATGACGAACGATCCATCAGGGCTGACGATGAAGTCGGAGCGGGAGAGGTCGCGCAGTCCCAGCAGGCGGTGAGCCTCGCAGGCCACCTCGCCCAACCGGGTGATGAGTTCTTCGGGCAGATCTGGGCGGTCGAGCGAAACGAACTCCGCGGTGTAGCGGGCGCTGAAGTCGAACTCGTGACCCTTCTCGTACTCCACGGCGATCGGGGTCAGTGCCCGCAGCCCCTCATCGGTCTCGATGACGGCCACGCTGACGTCGATGCCGTCGTGGAACCGCTCGATCAGGGCGTCTTCGCAGTAGGCGTAGGTCTCGACCAGCGCCGAGGGGAGCGCGGCCAGTCCGTCGACCCCGGAGATCCCCAGGGCGCTGCCGCCACGGGCCGGCTTGACCACCACCCGGGCGCCGAGCCGCTTCATCACGTGCTCCATCAGTGCCGGAGCCCCGATGTCGCGGAAGGTCTGCGCCGACAACCCGACGCTGTCGGGCACCGGCAGAGCGGCGCGGCGCAGCAGCTCACGGGCGGTGCCCTTGTCGAAGGCGACCCGGCAGGCGTGGCTGCGCGAGCCGGCGTAGGGCATCCCGATCAGTTCGAGGAGCGTTTGGATCTCGCCGTCCTCGCCGAACTGGCCGTGCAGGATCGGCATCGCCACCACGACCTTGTCGCGCTCGAGGGCGGTGAGCAGGTTGCGGTCGAAGTCGTAGGCGTGCGCCTCGATGCCGAGGCTGCCCAACTCGCGCACGAGATTGCGGCCACTGACCAGAGAGACGTCGCGTTCGTGGCTGAGGCCGCCGGCGATGATCGCGACCGGGCCGGCGATCTCATCAGGAGACGTGGAGGAGGGCATGGGTCAAGGTTCCCACAACCCGGTTGCTGGTCGGGACGCTCAGATGTGAACGACGGGGCAGGTCAAGGTGCGCGTGATGCCCTCCAGGGTCTGAACCTTGGCCACGACCAACTTGCCGAGCTCGTCGACGTTGCGCGCCTCGGCACGCACGATCACGTCGTACGGGCCGGTGACGTCCTCGGCCATCGTGACGCCCTTGACCTGGGCGATCGCGGTGGCTACCTCGGCGGCCTTGCCGACGTCTGTCTGGATGAGGATGTAGGCCTGGACGACCATGGCTCGCTCCCTACTGCTTGTGACTGTGCGCGGTATGCCGCGCCGGCTCAACCTATCGCGACCGGGCGCTGACTCATAGACCACCCGGTCATCCCCATATCTGTTCGCGATCTGCTGGGATGGACCCATGACGCTCTCGTCCGATTCCACGCTCGCAGATGCGGGGGAGTTCGGACTGATCACCGAACTCACCGCACTGTTCCCGCAAGGCGAACACGTGCTGGTCGGGCCCGGCGACGACGCCGCGGTGTTGCGGGTCCGCAACGGACACGTCGTGGTGTCCACCGACCTGATGGTCGAGGGCCGGCACTTCCGCCGTGATTGGGCCGAGGCCGCGGACATCGGCCACCGGGCCGCGGCCCAGAACCTCTCGGACATCAACGCCATGGGCGGACGGGCGCACTCCTTGACGGTCGGGCTCGCCGCCCCTGCCGACACCTCGGCTGCGTGGGCGCTCGAGTTCGCGAAGGGCTTCGCCGCCGAATGCGACCTGGTCGGAGCCTGCGTGGTCGGCGGCGACCTCACCTCTGCCGACGAGGTCGTGATCGCGGTGACCGTGCTGGGGTCCTGTGCGTCACCGCCCGTGCTGCGCTCGGGTGCCGCGGCGGGGGAGGTGTTGGCGATCGCCGGACGGCAGGGCTGGGCGGCCGGCGGGCTGGCGGTGCTGGGCCGGGGGTTCCGCTCCCCGCGGGTGCTGGTCGAGGCCTATCGCCGCCCCGAACCGCCCTACGACGCAGGGGCGGCGGCCGCTGCGGCCGGCGCGAGCGCGATGATCGACATCTCCGACGGACTGCTCGCCGACGCGGGGCACCTGGCCGCGGCCTCCGGCGTCGCGCTCGACGTCCGCACGGCCGATCTGGAGATTCCCGAACCGCTTCAAGCGGTGGCCGCCGCGACGGGGGCCGATCCGGTCTCGTTCGTGCTCGGCGGCGGTGACGATCACGCGTTGCTGGCGACGTTCCCCGCCCAGGCCGCGCTCCCAGAAGGGTGGCGCGTGATCGGTGCGGTCTCAGCCGGCGAAGGGGTCACCGTCGACGGTGTGGCCTACGAGGGTGAGACAGGCTGGCGACACTTCTAGCAGCAGGGCACGCAGAGGTGCCCTAGTCCGTCAGCGGGAGACTTTGCCTGCCTTGAGGCAGCCGGTGCACACGTTGAGGCGCTTGGGCGTGCCGTTGACCGTCGCGCGGACCCGCTGGATGTTGGGGTCGAAGCGACGCTTGGTGATCTTGCGCGACCACGGCCGGTTGTTGCCGAAGCCGGGCTTCTTGGCGCAGATGTCACAAACGGCAGCCACCGGGAGCTCCTGAAAATCGTGGTGAACAGAGATGAGCCTGCCAAAGCAGGCAACCGCACGAGAATATCCGACACTGCTGCTACAACCGAAATCCGAGCGGAACGCCCAGCGACTCGCACCTGCGCCGTCAGTGGGCCGCGGCCGACTAACCTTGCCGCTCGTGGAGACCACCGCGGACCCGGCCCAGTCCGGCATCCAACTCGGCACGGTGCTGAGCTTCATCGACATCGCCGTGGATGCGTTGGCCGCTGCCCGCGAGGAGATCGACGCGCTCAATGTCTATCCCGTGCCCGATGGGGACACGGGCACCAACCTGTATCTGACAATGGCGGCCGCCCGGGACGCGGTGCGCGAGCGCACGGCGGATGCTGCGGATGCCGATCGGGCCGCGACGTTCGAGGCCTTCACCCGCGGAGCCCTCCTCGGTGCGCGCGGCAACTCCGGGGTGATCCTCAGCGAGATGCTGCGCGCGATCATCGCCAGGATCGCGGCCGCCGAGGCCGGCGACCGGAACGCCGCGGTGATGGTCGAGGCGCTACGCATGGCCACCGAGGCGAGTTATGCAGCCGTCGGGACGCCGGTCGAGGGCACGATGCTCTCGGTGTGCCGAGCCGCCGCCGAGGCGGCCGAGGCGCTGCTTGCCGGTGAGCCTGAAGCCCGCTCTCGTGACGTATTGACCACCTCGGCCGCGGCGGCTCGCGCCGCCCTCGCGCGCACCCCTGACCAACTCAAGGCGCTCAAGGACGCCGGGGTGGTCGACGCGGGGGGCCGGGGAGTCGTGGTGATCCTCGACGCCGCCGAGACCGCCCTGACCGGGCGGATGCCGCCCAAGGTCGAGGGGCCGCACCGCATTCCGCAGCCGATCGTGGCGCCGGGCGCCGACTTCGTGGAGGGTGGGCCCTCCTATGAGGTGATGTATCTCCTCGACGCCGAGCAGGCTGCTGTCACGCAACTGCGTGCCACCCTGGCCGGCCTCGGTGACTCCCTGGTCGTGGTGGGCGGCGAGGGCCTGTGGAACGTGCACGTGCACGTCGATGATGTGGGGGCAGCCATCGAGGCCGGGATCGCGGCCGGCCGACCGCACCGCATCCGAGTGACCCACTTCGCCGATCAGGTGGCCGAGCAGGCACGGGACTCCTTCGGCGGTCGCGCCATCGTCACGGTGGCCGCCGGTCCCGGCCTGGCCTCGCTCTTCGAGGGCGCGGGGGCGCTGGTGGTGCGCGGCGGACCTGGTCACCGACCCTCCACAGGCATGCTCCTGGCGGCCATCCAACAGACCGGGGCCGCCGAGGTCCTGGTGCTGCCCAACGACCCCGACTCGGTTCGCGTCGCCCAGATCGCGGCCAGCACGGCCGAGGCCGACCACGGCATCCGTGTCGCAGTCATCCCCACGACCGCCCAGGTCGAAGGCCTCGCCGCGCTCGCGGTGCACGAGCCCGGCCGCTCCTTCGACAACGATGTACTCGAGATGACCGCGACGGCCCGTCACGCACGTCAGGGAGCCGTCACCGTCGCTGCCAAGCAGGCGATCACCATGGCCGGCCCGTGCGAGCCGGGAGACGTGCTGGGCGCGATCGCCGGCGACTTCGTGGTCGTGGGTTCGGATCTGACACAGGTCGCCCGAGACGTGCTGAGTCGACTGCTCGGAGGTGGTGGCGAGATGGTCACCCTCGTCTCGGGTGCCGAAGACGACGGCGGCGCGCTGGCCGAGGAGTGTGCGGCCTGGCTTGAGGAGCAGCACCCGACTGTCGATGTCGTCGTGTACGACGGTGGGCAGGAGCGCTACCCGCTCCTGGTCGCAGTCGAATAGGAGGACTCGCATTGATCGACCTCGACTCGCCCGTCGAGACCGTCCTCGGCGAAGCCCGGGGCCGCAAAGGCAAGTCGCGAAACGAGGGCATCACCGAGCGGCTCGGGCTGCGCAGCGTCCGCGACCTGCTCCACCACTTCCCGCGGCGCTACCTCGAGACCGGGTCGCTCTCCGCGCTGGAGGACCTCCGCGAGGGCCAGTTGTTGACAGTGGTCGGTGAAATCTCGCGCTCCCACGCCAAGAAGTACAACGACCGTCGCACCGGGCGCCTCGCCTTCCGTCAAGAGGTGGTGCTGCGCACCGACGGTCCCTCGCTGCAGATGACGTTCTTCGCCCAGCAGGCCCGGATCGGGAAGTGGAACGAGCAGCGCTTCTCGGTCGGGCGACGCGGGATCTTCATGGGCAAGGTCGGCAGCTTCCGCGGTGAATGGCAGCTCACCAACCCGGCGATGGTGCTCTTCGGTGCCGACGGTGAAGCCAGCGAGGACCTGGCGGCGCTCTCGCTGGAGGCGATCGGGCCGCTCTATCCGATCTATCCACTCACCAAGGACGTCGAATCCTGGGATCTCCAGAAGGCGATCTCGTTCGCGCGCACGATGATCGATGAGGTCCCCGATCAGATCCCGGAATCGGTCCTCGACGAGTACGACGTGCTCGACGCGCGTACGGCCCTCGACCTGATCCACGCACCCGAGACCTGGGACCACGTCCGCCGCGCCCAGCACCGGTTCCGCTTCGAGGAGGCGCTGGTGACCCAACTCGTGCTGGGTCGGCGGCGGCGCCTGGTGCAGGCCATGGGCGCAACCCCACGCAGCGGCGGTCCGGGGGCACTGCTGGAGGCATTCGATGCGCGGTTGCCGTTCGTGCTGACCTCGGGCCAGCAGCAGGTGGGTGCTCAGATCGAGGAGGACCTCGCCAGGCCGCACCCGATGAACCGACTGCTCCAGGGTGAAGTGGGCTCGGGCAAGACGCTGGTGGCCCTGCGCGCGATGCTGCGGGTGGTCGACTCCGGTGGCCAGGCGGCCCTGCTGGCCCCGACCGAGGTTCTGGCCCAGCAGCACCACCGCTCCATCACGGCCCTTCTCGGTGACCTCGGTGCCGGCGGCATGCTCGGTGGCGCCGCCGAGGCGACCAGCGTCGAACTCCTCACCGGTTCGATGACCAAGACCCAGCGCACCGGGCCGCTGTCTCGACTGGCCACCGGCGAGGCAGGCATCGTGATCGGCACCCACGCGCTCCTCGAGGACCAGGTGCAGTTCTTCGACCTCGGACTCGTCGTCGTCGACGAGCAGCACCGCTTCGGCGTGGAGCAGCGCGCCGCCCTGACCGACAAGTCCCGCGACGGCGTCCCGCCGCACGTCCTGGTCATGACGGCCACACCGATCCCGCGCACCGTCGCGATGACCGTCTTCGGTGACCTCGAGGTCTCCACACTGCGTGAACTCCCAGCAGGGCGCGCCGCGATCCAGACCAACGTCGTCCCGCTCGCCGAGCAGCCGGCGTGGCTCGACCGGGCCTGGCAGCGCATTCGCGAAGAGGTCGAGCGCGGCCACCAGGCCTACGTGGTGTGCCCGCGGATCACCGGGGACGAACTCGAGCAGGGTGAGTTCGATCCCACCTACGACGAGGCGGAGTTGGAGTCCCGGGTGGCTGAGGCGACCGCGCACACCCTCGCGGCCGTCGAGGAGGTCGTCGTCGAACTGGAGACCCACGCGCTGCACGGGCTTCGCATCGCCGCGTTGCACGGCAAACTCGCCCCGGACGAGAAGGACCGCACGATGCGGGCCTTCGCAGCCGGCGAGATCGATGTGTTGGTCGCAACCACGGTGATCGAGGTCGGGGTCGATGTCGCCAACGCGACCACCATGGTGCTCCTCGACGCCGATCGCTTCGGGATCTCCCAACTGCACCAACTGCGGGGCCGGGTGGGGCGCGGCGGCCTGCCCGGGCTGTGCCTGCTGGTCTCGCACGCACCGGTGGACAGTGAGGCCCGCGTCCGCCTCGACGCGGTGGCCTCGACCACCGACGGATTCGAACTGAGTCGTGTCGACCTCGAGCAACGACGTGAGGGTGACGTCTTGGGGCGCTCCCAGTCGGGCTACCAATCGAGTCTTCAGAACCTCAAGGTGCTCCGCGACGAGGACACCATCGTCGCGGCACGTCGGGCCGCCGAAGAACTCCTCGATACGGACCAGGCCCTGGCCGCTCACCCGATGCTGGCCGAGAGTGTGCTCATGATGGAGGCCTCACGCGAGAGTGGCTTCATGGAGAAGTCATGACCCGCATCATCGGCGGCCACGCCGGGGGGCGGCGGATCGATGCCCCGCCCGGCCAACACACGCGTCCCACCACCGATCGGGTCCGCGAGGCGCTGTTCAGCACCATCGAGTCGTGGTGCGGCTCTCTCGACGGCCTGCGTTTCCTCGACCTCTATGCCGGCTCAGGCGCCGTGGGTCTGGAGGCGTGGTCCCGCGGAGCGGCCGAGGTCACCTTGGCTGAGTCGGATCGGCGTACCGCTCGCGTGATCTATCAGAACGCGAAGCTTCTGGGGTTCAGCCGCGTCCACGTGGTCACCAACTCGGTCAGTGCGTTGCTGGCGAAGCCGCCCCGGGCGCCCTACGACGTGGTCTTCTTGGACCCGCCCTACCCGCTCGAGGAGACCAGCCTCGCCGAGGCGCTCGGACTGCTGTGCGACCAGGGCTGGTTGTCGCCCGGAGCCATGGTCGTCGTCGAGCGCTCGTCGCGAAGCCCCGAGCCCGCGTGGCCCGTCGGCATCGGCGACACCCGTGAACGCAAGTACGGCGAGACCACGCTTTGGTACGGTCACGCCGCCGGAGGATCCGCATCCAGCACCTCAGAGGAAGAGTCCATCTGATGCGTCGCGCAGTCTGCCCCGGGTCCTTCGACCCGGTCACCAACGGTCACCTCGACATCATCGGGAGGGCCTCCACGCTCTTCGACGAGGTGATCGTCGCGGTCGGCGTCAACAAGTCCAAGAGCCGGCTCTTCACGGCGCAGGAGCGCCTCGACATGCTGCGCGAGGCGACCAGTGAGTTCGACAACGTCACGGTCGATGGATTCACCGGCCTCCTCACGACGTTCTGCGCCGAAAACGAAGTGCAGGCGATCGTCAAGGGGCTGCGCGCGGTGAGTGACTTCGACTACGAACTCCAGATGGCTCAGATGAACTCCTCGCTCACCGACATCGAGACGGTCTTCGTGCCGACCAGTCCCGAGTGGTCCTTCCTCGCCTCGAGCCTGGTCAAGGAGGTCGCGGCCTTCGGGGGCGACGTGTCCGGGCTGATCCCGGACTTCGTGCTCGCGCCGCTCACCCAGCGACTCGCGGAACGCGCCGCAGCCGACCCGGGCTAAGCGCCCCACGTGCCATCGGTCCCATTTGGTCGAGGCGCTGGCCGCCGGATACAGTGATCGGCGGATCTGTCGGACTGGACCGGAAGTGAACATCTCAAACCTGAACCCGAGAGCGCCGCTCGTGCTCGATACACGCGAGCTCGGCCGCCGCCCGGGGTCCATGCGCGAGACAACACGGACGGTCTCTGCTCCGAGCGATCTGGGCATCGATGTCCTTGGTGTCGCCGAAGGTGCGCCGGTCGAACTCGACCTGCGCCTCGAAGCGGTCATGGAGGGCGTCTTGGTCACTGGGACGGCGCGCGCGAACCTCACGGGGGAGTGTGCGCGGTGCCTGGAGCCGATCTCGGATGAGATCGAAGTACGGTTCCAGGAGCTGTTCGTCTACAGCGACCAAGCGCAGGTGGGCTCCGGAGACGGAGTCGCCGAGGACGACGAGGTCAGCATGCTCGAGGACGACCTGGTCGACCTCGAGCCGCTGCTGCGGGATGCGGTGGTGCTTGCACTGCCGTTCCAGCCCTTGTGTGCGCAGGATTGTCCCGGTTTGTGTCCCGAGTGTGGGGCGCGTCTGGCCGATGATCCCGAGCACGCGCACGAGGCAGCGATCGACCCGAGGTGGGCGGCGCTGAGCACGCTGAGCGCCCCGCAGTCCGACGACGAGTTTTCCCCAGAGCAACAACCAGAGCAGTAGCACCTAACCGAGGAGAAGTCAGTGGCAGTCCCGAAGCGGAAGATGTCGCGCAGCAACACCCGTCACCGCCGTTCGGCCTGGAAGGCCGTCGCCCCGACGCTGGTCACCTGCGCGAACCCCGCCTGCGGCGCCAAGCACCTTCCGCACCGGGCGTGCGGCGCGTGCGGCCAGTACGGCGCCCGGGCCGACCGTCGTCAGGTCCTCTGAGCCTGCGGGCCGAAGTCCTGACCGACTACGCCGAGCTGCGTGCCGCGCTCGGGGATCCAGTTCTGGACCCCGAGCTCCTCGACCGCGCTCTCACGCACCGTTCCTACGCCTATGAGAACGGCGGCCTGCCGACCAACGAGCGCCTGGAGTTCCTCGGTGACTCGGTGCTCGGTGTGGTCGTCACCGAAACGCTGTATCTGACCCACCCCGACCTCTCCGAGGGCCGCCTGGCCAAACTGCGGGCCGCGGTGGTCAACGCTCGCGCTCTGGCCGACGTCGGACGCGCCATCGGCGTCGGCAGCCACGTCAAACTGGGCCGCGGCGAAGAGAGCACCGGTGGGCGCAACAAGGCCTCCATCCTCTCCGACACGGTGGAGGCGCTGATCGGGGCCGTGCACCTCTCGGGAGGGATCGAGGTCTCCTCGAGCGTGGTCCACCTGCTCTTCGATCCGTTGATCGAGGCGGCCTCGGCGCTGGGCGCTGCCCTGGACTGGAAGACCTCACTCCAGGAGATCGCCGCCGAGCACGGACTCGGCGTTCCCGAATACCTCATCGACGATGAGGGCCCCGACCACGCGAAGACCTTCACCGCGCGCGTCAAGGTCGGCCCCGACCTCTATGGCAACGGCGTCGGCAACTCCAAGAAGGAGGCCGAGCAGGCCGCCGCCGAGACCGCCTACGGCGAGATCGAGGCGGCGTTCGCTCAGGCTGATGCAGATGACGTGTCGACTGAGAGTTCCTCCAGCGACGCTTCGTTGACCTGAGCACGAGTTCTGGTCCGCGTGCCTGAACTCCCCGAGGTTGAGGTCGTCCGCGAGGGCTTGGCACGTCACGTCGTCGGCGCGAGCGTTCTTGCCGTCGAGGTTCTGCACCCCCGGCCGGTGCGACGCGACCCCCGCGGCCCAGCGGGCTTCGCCGCCGCACTGACCGGTCGCCGCATCGATGCGGCCAGGCGTCGCGGCAAGTACCTCTGGTTACCCCTGGACAACGGCGATGCCCTGCTCGGGCACCTGGGGATGTCGGGTCAGATGCTGGTGCAGCCCCCATCGAGTCCCGATGAGCGTCACCTGAGGGTCCGGATCTCACTCGCCGGCGCCGCCGAGGGCCGCGAACTCCGATTCGTCGACCAGCGGATGTTCGGTGGACTCGTCGTCTCGCACGGCGGCGCGATGCTGCCGCCCGAGATCGCCCACATCGCTCGCGATCCGCTCGACCCCGAGTTCGATGACGAGGAGTTCCTCGCGCGGGTGCGGCGCCGCAGGTCGGCCATCAAGCGACAACTGCTCGACCAGAGCCTTATCTCCGGGGTCGGCAACATCTATGCCGACGAGGCACTGTGGAGGTCGGGGCTGCACGGTGAACGCCGGGGTGACCAACTCACCCGTCGCCAGGTGGCCGAACTGCTCGGGCACGCTCGCGACGTCATGAACGCCGCCTTGGGACAGGGCGGGACCTCCTTCGACGCGCTCTATGTCAACGTCAACGGCGAGTCGGGCTACTTCGACCGCGCGCTGAACGCCTATGGGCGTGAGGACCAGCCCTGCGGACGCTGCGGGACGGCGATCAGACGGGTTGCCTTCATGAACCGGTCCTCGTTCTTCTGCCCGAGTTGCCAGCCGGCACCGCGGCGCTCGAGAGCGGCAGCGGGCGGGCGCACCAGTTCGGGTGCCTCGCCAGATTGACCCAGCGCCCACTGAGTGGGACTCTTGAAGACGGCCCTGTCTGGGCCGTCCAATCAGCAGATCCGGAAGGTTTCACATGGCCAAGGCGCTGATCGGCTACATGAACAGCGACCTGCGTGACCCTCGCTTGAGTGCCGAGAATGCTCGGCTTCGTGCGCGCGTGGGTGAGTTGGAGGCGATCATCCTCCGACTCAGCGAAGAGAACGACCGTCTCATCGCGGCGCAGGCTGCCGAGTTGCTTGTTCGCGACAGCGAACTGCAGCCCGCCTGAATAACCACCGGGCACGTCCCTCGACGTAGCCTTTCGACCCGATGAGCGGGTTGGTGAACACCATTGCGCCGGCGCGCTTTGGCAACGGTTATCGCTGGTTGCTTGCCTCGACGTGGGTCAGCAATCTCGGCGACGGGTTGGCGATGGCGGCCGGGCCGCTGTTGGTCGCCTCGCAGACCGACCAGGCGTTCCTGGTCGCCCTGGCGGCCCTGCTCCAGTGGCTGCCGCCGTTCCTGTTCGGCTTGTTCGCCGGCGTGGTCACCGATCGCCTCGACCGTCGCCTGATCGTCGTGGCCGTCAACCTGGCCCGCGCCGCCGTGGTCGGACTGATCGCGCTCTCGGTCATCACCGGCACGGTCTCGATCGTGGTGGTTCTGATCGCGCTGTTCTTGTTGGGCACCGCCGAGGTCTTCGCCGACAACACCTTCTCGACCCTGGTGCCGATGCTGGTGGCCCGTGATGACCTCGCGGTCGCCAACTCCAGGCTCCAGGTCGGCTTCATCACGCTCAACCAGTTGGCCGGCCCGCCGATCGGGGCAGCGTTGTTCGCGGCCGGCATGTGGGCGCCGTTCCTCGCCCAGGCCGTCCTGGTGCTGCTTGCGGCACTACTGATCGCTCGGATGGCCCTGCCCCGGCACGGCCGGGACCGGGACCTGCCGCCGACGCGCATTCGAGCCGACATCGTCGAGGGGATCCTCTGGACCTGGCGGCACCCGGCGGTGCGCACGCTGGTGCTGACGATCTTGATCTTCAATGTCACCTTCGGCGCCGCCTGGTCGGTCCTCGTGCTCTATGCCACCCAGCGACTGGGCCTCGGGGCGGTGGGCTTCGGGCTGATCACCACCGTGAGCGCCGCGGGCGGACTGGTGGCGACCTTGGGCTACGGCTGGCTCACCCGACGCGTCAGCCTCGGCAACCTCATGCGGGTCGGACTGATCATCGAGACCCTGACCCACCTCGCCCTGGCGTTGACGACGAGTCCGGCCGTCGCGCTGCCGGTGTTCTTCGCCTTCGGGGCGCACGCATTCGTCTGGCACACCACCTCGGTGACCATCCGACAGCGCGCGGTGCCGACCGCGCTCCAGGGCCGGGTGGGCAGCGTCAACCTGATCGGGGTCTATGGCGGCCTGGTCGCGGGCGCCGGCATCGGGGGAGTGCTGGCCCAGCACTTCGGGGTGACCGCGCCGTTCTGGTTCGCCTTCGTCGGCTCGGCCATCTTCGTGGTGGCGATCTGGGGTCAGCTGCGATACCTCGCGCTTGACGACGCCGCCGGAGTCACCGGGTACCCGGTGACCCCGGCACTTCCCTCGGAAGATCTTGCCTAGGAAGCGCCAGAGTCACCGGGTACCCGGTGACTCCCGCCAGCGGCGCCCTCGAGCCGCGCCAGGCATCACAGCGCCAGGTCGAGGACCTCTCGCCAGACCTTGCGGTGGGCCTGCTCGTCGAGGAACGCGAGGGTCGCGGGCGGAAGTGCGCGGTCCTTGGGGGCCACCACATCGACGAAGTGCCGGTGGGCGCGCTCGAAGGCGCGATCCACGGTGTCGGTGCGGTCCAGGCCGAGCCAGGTGAGAACGTTGCCCAGCGCCTGGCCCGCGGGGTCACCGAAGAACCGGTCGTACTCGACGACGACGGCGTGCTCGGGGCGCTGTTTGACGGCCCGGCGGATCCGCCCGAGGGCTCGGTTCCAGCGTTTGACCGCACCCATGGCGTCCTGGTTGGACTTCCAACCCAGGTCGTCGGGGTCCTGCGCCCTGGTCTCCCAACTGGCAGCCACCGGCTCGATGTCGCGCACGATGCACACGAAGCGGGCCTGAGGAAGGCTGCTCCACGTGTGCTGGAGGCGAATCGCCACCATCTTGTCGCCGACGTAGCGCGCCTGCTCCCACTTGGTCTCCATGGTCGCGTAGTGCTTGGCCCACTGCGGGGAGCTGTGCGGCGTGAGGTTGGTCAGCTCGTCGGAGAAGTCGAAGAACCTGGCCCGGCTGAACAGGTCCGCGCTCACGGGCTCGTCCAAGGGGTAGAGCCGCTTGAACCGTTCGACCCCGAGCGCGATGTCGGGGTGGCTGCTGAGGACCTGGGTGAGCGCGGTTGTGCCCGATCGACCCAACCCCGCGACGAAGAGCGGGGTGGGGGTCGGCATGATGTCCGACGATACGCGGGTCCGCCGGACCCTGGGTGTGCGGTGAGAGCCTGACACGCTGTCCGGTTCGCACCCGGCTGCGCGAGTGAGCACTCGAACGCGGGTAAGGTGCCAGGTGCTGAGCTTCCCCCGCGTCAGTGTCGTACCGCGCCGCCATCAACACCGCTAGTCGCTGAGTTCATTTGCGAGGGAGCCCTCCGTGTACCTGAAGAGTCTGACCCTCAAGGGGTTCAAGTCCTTCGCCTCCACGACCACGCTGCAACTCGAGCCGGGCATCACCTGCATCGTCGGGCCCAACGGTTCGGGCAAGTCCAACGTCGTCGACGCGCTGGCGTGGGTCATGGGCGAGCAGGGTGCGAAGTC
>JBFIDC010000065.1:0-12894 GCA_041581495.1 Nocardioides sp.
CCCGAACCGCCGTTCACCCTGGGCGTCGACTTCGCCGGAGCCGTGCTGGATCCAGGGTCGAGTGACTTCGAGCCGGGCCAGCGGGTCGCCGGCGTCGGGGGTTGGGGCGGCGGTGCCGAACTGGTCGCCAACCCCGCCATGTTCACCTTCGCCCTTCCGGACGCCATGAGCTTCGACGAGGGTGCGGCGCTGCCGATGAACTACCTCACCGCCCACTTCGCTCTGGCCGAGCGCGGTCAGCTGCGCGAAGGCGAGAGCGTGCTGGTGCACGGCGCGGCCGGCGGGGTCGGCACCGCGACGATCCAGGTCGCGAAAGCCATGGGCGCCCGCGCCATCGCGGTGGTCAGCAGCGAGGCCAAGGCCGAGGTCGCCCGAGCGGCAGGGGCCGACGACGCGGTGCTGCTCGAGGGCTTCAAGGACGCAGTCGGCGGCCTGACCGGCGGCCGCGGCGTCGACGTGATCGTCGATGTCGTCGGCGGCGACGTCTTCATGGACTCACTGCGCGTGCTGGCCCCTCAGGGCCGCCTGCTGGTGGTCGGCTTCGCGGCCGGCCAGGGGATCCCCGAGGTGAAGGTCAACCGACTGCTGCTCAACAACATCGACGTCCGTGGCGTCGGCTGGGGCGCCTACGCGATGGCCCGCCCCGGCTACATGCAGGAGCAGTGGTCGGCGCTGGTCCCCATGATCGAGGGCGGCTTCGTCAAGCCGCCGATCGGCGCGACCTACGACCTCGCCGAGTTCGGCCAGGCCCTGATCGACATGGACCAGCGCCGCACCCTCGGCAAGTCCGTCGTCAGAGTGCGCTGAGCCGAGCCAGGGTCCCGGCCACGCGGCGAGCAGCGTCGTCTACCCGGGAACAACTACAGTCCACCGCGTGAGCACACTGGACGACGCACGTGACGGGATGGACCTTGCCGTCCGCCCCCAGGACGACCTCTTCGGCTACGTCAACGGACGCTGGCTCGAAGAGACCGACATCCCCTCGGACCGTTCGAGTTGGGGGCCATTCGTCCAGTTGGCCGACGTCGCCGAGGAGCAGGTCCGGGTGATCATCGAGGACCTCGCGGCCATCGCCACCGAGGTCTCGACCGGCTCGACCAGCGAGGGCAACCTCAACCCCGACGCTCGGAAGATAGGTGATCTGTTCGCCTCGTTCATGGACGAGCAGCGGATCGAGAAGTTGGGGACCCGCCCGGTCCGGCCGCTGATCAGTGCGGTCGAGGGGCTGCGCGACGTGCGAGATCTGGCCGCGTTCCTCGGCGAGTTCGAGCGCATCGGCGGGCACGGGCTGTTCGGCTCCTACGTCAACACCGATGCCCGGAACTCCGAGCGCTACCTGTTCCACCTCGCCCAGGGTGGCCTCGGCCTGCCCGACGAGTCCTACTACCGCGACGACAAGTTCGCGGAGGTCCGTGAGAAGTACGTCGATTACCTCGCCACGTTGTTGCGGCTGATCGACCACGCCGACCCCGAGGGCACCGCCGCCACCGTCCTGGCCATCGACACCAGGCTGGCCCAAGGGCACTGGGAGCGCGCCGAGACGCGCGATGTGCAGAAGACCTACAACCTGATGACCGCGGCCGAACTGCGCGACCTGTGCCCGGCCTTCGACTGGGACGCCTACGTCACCAACCTCTCAGGCGCCACCCTCGAAGCCGACGCACTCCTGGGCGAGACGATCGTGCGTCAGCCGTCCTATCTCGAGCACCTGTCAGCGGTGCTGACCGAGATCCCGGTGGCGCAGTGGCGCGCCTGGCTCCTCACCCACGTGCTGCGCTCGGCGGCGGGCTATCTCTCCTCGCCGTTCGTGGATGCCAACTTCGACTTCTATGGACGCACCCTCAACGGCACCCCCGAACTGCGGGCCCGCTGGAAGCGGGGCGTCGCGTTGGTGGAGGGCGCCCTGGGGGAGGCGGTCGGCAAGGAGTACGTCGCTCGACACTTCCCGCCGGACGCCAAGGCGCAGATGGACGAACTGGTCGCCAACCTGCTCGCGGCCTATCGGGAGTCGATCTCCAAGCTGGACTGGATGACCGAGGAGACCAAGGCCAAGGCCTACGAGAAACTCGACACCTTCCGACCCAAGATCGGCTACCCCGACACCTTCCGCGACTACTCCGCGTTGCAGGTCCGGCCCGACGACCTGATCGGCAACGTCGCGGCCGCGTCGGCGTTCGAGACCGATCGGCAGTTGGCCAAGATCGGGTCCCCGGTCGACCGCGACGAGTGGTTCATGCTTCCCCAAACCGTCAACGCCTACTACAACCCCGGCACCAACGAGATCTGCTTCCCCGCGGGCATCCTGCAGAAGCCGTTCTTCTCACCCGACGCCGACCCGGCCGAGAACTACGGCGGCATCGGTGCGGTGATCGGCCACGAGATCGGCCACGGGTTCGACGACCAGGGCGCGCAGTACGACGGCCTCGGCAATCTCAACGACTGGTGGACCGCCGACGACAAGGCCGCCTTCGAGGTCAAGTCACAGGCGCTGGTGGCGCAATACAACGCGTTCGAGCCGCGCACCCTGCCCGGGGAGCGCGTCAACGGCCAACTCACGGTCGGTGAGAACATCGGCGACCTCGGCGGTCTGACCATCGGCCACAAGGCGTTCATGATCGCCAAGAACGGTGAGGCCTCGGTCGAGGAACGCCGTTCGCTGTTCATGAACTGGGCCTTCTGCTGGCGCACCAAGCGTCGCGAGGAGCAGGAGCGGCAGTTGCTCACCGTCGACCCGCACAGCCCGGCAGAGTTCCGAGCCAACATCGTGCGCAATCTCGACGAGTTCCACGAAGTCTTCGAGACCGAGCCGGGTGACGGACTCTGGTTGGACCCGGGGGACCGGGTTCGGATCTGGTAGCCGGCTACACATCCACGCGCCAACGGACCGAGGCATCGGCGCCGGTCGGGAGGTAGGCGCACCGCAGGCCAGTGGTGATGGATCGGTCCAGGTGCCCCGCGAGTCCGGGCGTGAGGCTGCCCAGGCTCCGGATGGCATCTCGGATGCGTCCGGTGACCGCCTTGCGGGCTCGTTCGGCAGGGTCGTTGGACACGGTGCGCAACCTGCCGCCGAGCCCCGTGGCGCGCCGGACCTCGGTGAGGAGTTGGTCGCGTTCCTCGACCAGCGGGTCCAGTCGGGCGAGGTCGGCGTCGCTGGTGGCCTGGTCGATCTCGAACTGGAGTTCATCAAGCCGGTCGCGGTAGGCAGCCAAGGCTTCGAGATCAATGAGTTCTTCCACGCTGCCGGACACCCCGGAAGGTCCGCCGAACAACTGGAGAGCCGGGACTTCCCGCCCTCGTTGCTGGACGAGCACGGCAATATCGGCCAGCCCCTTGACGTGTGGCACGCTGGCCCGCTCGTCCCCGAAACTCAGCGTCCAGATCCTGTCGCTGCGGCTCATCGATGCCGAGACGGGGCCAGCCTGCTTCGCCGCCAGGGCGCGCTGCGCCGACAGGCCCTGTTCGATCCAGACCGTCGCACCCAGCCCGCGAGCGGTCTCGATCGACCTGTCGAGCATCCGGCCGGCGAGGTCGACATCCCCGAGTTCGGTGGCCAGGAGGCCCGCCGCGTGCGCGAACGGTCCGGCAAAGGCGACCACGGCGCCGTTGACGCCGCAACTGTCGGTCAGCGCGGTGATGTCGTTCAGGAGGAGGGCGCACAGGTCGGTGTCGTGGAGGGCGGTCACCGCGACGGCGAGGTCGGCCACCAGGACCGACCGCAGATAGGAGTCCTCGCTCTGCCACCCTCCGGCGGCCGAGACCATCGCGACCTCGCGCGCGGCGGCTTCGAGATCGCCGGCTGCGGCTCGTGCACCAGCGGCGACCGCGTGCGCGAGGACCGGAGCCCCGGTCCACCACGCGACCGCATCGGTCGCCAGCAGCGCAAGCTCGTCGGGGTCGTTGCGGACCCGAGCCAGAGCTACCCGCTGTGACATGAGCACATTCCCGGTGTCTGGCTCGTGGATCTTCTCGCCGAGAGCAGCCGCGCTGTGCATGAGCTCTTCAGCTCGATCCGCGTCCCCGTCGAGGAGGGCCAGTGCTGCTCGTCGAGTCTGAACCAGATACCGATCGCGTGGCTCGTTCCGCTGCTCCAACAGACCGAACCACCGATCCAGGACGGGACGGAAGCCGGGGGAACCGGCTTCCAACAAGCCGTTGGCCTGCAGGAGCAGGCCCTCGGCCAACCGGTCGGTGTCACCGAGCCGGGCGCCGACCACGGCGATCTCCTGACCGAGCACGCTGCGCGCGGTTCCGGTGCCAGGGACCCACAGGGCGTCGTGGCGAGCGAGTAGGCACGAAGCGAGTGTGTCGTCGTCCTCGGAGTCGCGGGCCAGGGCCAGGGCCTCTTCGCTCAGGGGGCCCGCGCGGTGCCGGTCTTGGAACACCGAGTGCTGGAGTTCGCGGGCCAGCGCCGCGGTGACCCTGGCCTGGCGGGAGACGTCGACTCCGGTGATCGAGCCCAGCGCCGATTCGAGCTGGGCGATGATCTCGCCTCGGGGGGCCGCGAACTTGGCACCGAGCCGCTGCACGGCCAGGGCCACGTCGGCCTCCTGCTGTGGGGTCGGCGCCGCCGCAGCCGCCTCGGCGAGGAGTTCGCGGGCGCCATCTGGGTCACCGGAGCGGGCCCGGGCATCCGCCTCCTCGATCAGGATCTCGACGAGCAGGTCGGGTTCGATGGTCCACCCCACATCGACCGCTGCGAGCCGCGCGCGGTGGAGGTGCGCTGAAGACTCGCGGAACGCCGCCCGGCTTCGCTCGTCGCCGGCCGCCAGGCGAGCCCAGTGAATCGCCTTGGCCGGGTCGGTGGCGGTGACCGCGTGGGCGAAGTGCCGAGCCAGGTCACCAGGCGCGACTCGCACGCCACGGCGGCTCCGAGCCTCGAGAGCCTCACCCACTCGTGCGTGCAACCGGGCCTGCTCGGTCAGACTCAGGTGGCCGTACACGGTCTCGCGGAAGAGGTCGTGGGTGAACCACAGGTCTTCGGTCGGTCCGCTCCGGATGACCCCGGCGTGCTTGGCCGCCTCCAGATGAGAGACGACCTCTGAGACCGGGCTGTCGACGGCGGCGCTGAGGACGTCGGGCAACAGTCGGTTGCCGAGCACGCTGGCGGCGTCGAGGATGCGCCGACACTGGGCGGGGAGTGCCTCCAGTCGGCGGGTGAGCGCGCCGGTGATCGCGGTCGGCAGTTCACCTCCCGAACCGGCCTCGGAGAGTTTGGCGAGTTCGCGGACGAACAGGGGGTGCCCACCACTGCGGCTGTGCAGATCGCGCGCCAAGGTCTTGGCGAGCTCGGGGCCACAGATCGAAGTGGCGAGTTCCTCGACGTCCTCGAGCGCCAGCCCCTCGAGGTGGATGTGGTCTGTGTGGGACCCGAGTGTGGTCAACCGGGTCCGGGTCTCGTGATCGAGTTCGTCGTGACGGTAGGCCGCCAGGATCAGCAGGCGCGCGTCCGCCGGTGCAGCGACGAGGTGGTCCAGCAGGTCGAGGGTCGAGGCATCGGCCCACTGCAGGTCGTCCAGCACGATCGCGACGTGCTGGTGGGCACTGATGTTCTCCAGCCAGCGCACCGCGGCGTCGAGCAGCAGGAACCGCTGCCGGTCGGGGTCCTCGGTGCTTTCTGAGACCGGGCCGAGTTCACGGATCAACGCGGCGAGCCGGCCGCGGTCGTCGCCGGCGGCCGCAATGGCCGCATCGCGCCCGATGGCGTGGGTCAGGTCGTCGAGAGCCTGCATCCACGGCCAGAAACCGGGAGCCCCCCCGCCCGACCAACAGGTCCCCCACCCGACCAGGGTGGAGAGTTCGGCGGCGCCGTCCATCGTGGCGCGGATCAGCGACGTCTTGCCGATCCCGGCCTCTCCGCTGACCAGCACCGTCGATCGGCTGCCCATCGTTGAGGCCAACCTCGATTGCTCAAGGCGCTCTTGAGGTCCAGAACGGCCGATGATCCCCGGCCCTGCCTGTTGCCTCATCGCGTCTCTCCCGCCGAGATCAGCAGATCGCCAGATCCAATCTGGCGGAAGTCGTCAGTCTCTGGCGCCTTAAGGATGACAGCACGCCCCATCTCAAGGAGCAACCGATGACTTTCGACCCGATTCAGTACAAGACGACCACCCGCCAACAGTGGGAGGACTATGCCCAGGGGTGGAGCGATTGGGCTCCGCTCCTGGAGACCTGGCTCGGCCCCGTGACCGAGCGGATGCTGGACCTGGCCCAGGTCGGGTCCGGAGACCACGTCCTCGACGTGGCTGCGGGAGCGGGTGGGCAAGGCATTGCCGCGGGGCGCCGAACCGGACCCGAGGGATCGGTCTTGGCCACCGATCTGTCCCCGGCGATCCTGGAGTACGCGTCGCGGGCGGCCAAGGAGGCGGGACTCGTCAACCTCTCGACCCTCGAACTCGACGGCGAGAAGCTGCACGAACTGCCGGAGGCGAGTTTCGACGCGGCGATCTCGCGGCTCGGCTTGATCTACTTCCCCGACCGCCACCAGGCGCTGTCCGGTATCCGCCACTGCCTGCGCGATGGCGGACGGTTCGCGGCGGTGACCTACTCCTCGGCGGCGGTCAACGGATTCTTCTCCGTTCCGGTCTCCATCATCCGGGAACGGGCCCAGCTCCCAGCGCCGGCACCCGGACAGCCGGGACCCTTCAGCCTGGCGGACCCAGAGGTTCTCGAGCAGGAGTTCGCCCGGGCCGGGTTCGGTGACATCGAGGTCGAGGTCATCGATGCCCCCGTGCTGCTCTCCTCTGCTGCAGAGTGCGCTCGATTCGAACGCGAGTCGTTCGGTGCGCTCCACCAGATGTTGGGCGCCATGGCTCCTGACGGCCAGCTCCAGGTCTGGGCCGAGATCGAGTCGGCCCTGTCCGAGTACGACACGCCCGACGGCTTCGTCGGGCCGTGTCAACTCGTCGTCGCGGCTGCGACCCGATGAGTGCTCGCGGCGAGTTCAAGGTGACGGCGGTCCAGGCGACCCCGGTGTGCTTTGACCGGGAGGCCACCTTGGACGTCGTGGTCGACAGGGTCCACGCCGCTGGCATGGAGGGGAGCGACCTGGTCGTGTTTCCCGAGTCGTTCGTGCCCGGGTACCCCGACTGGGTCTGGCGCACCAAGCCCTGGAGCGATCATGAGTGGTACGCCCGCTTCCAGGACCAGGCCGTTGAGGTCCCCGGCCCGGCGCTGGACAAGGTCTGCATTGCCGCCGAGGCCGCCGGCGTGTGGGTTGCCCTCGGGATCACCGAGCGGGGCCCCTCGGGGACCTTGTACAACGCCGTGGTCTACATCGACAACACCGGACAGATCGCGGGGCTGCATCGCAAGTTGATCGCCACCGGCGCCGAACGCCTCATCTGGGGCAATGGCCAAGGACCGACTCTCACCGTGGTCGACATCGGCGGGGTGAAGGTCGGCTCCCTGATCTGTTGGGAGAACTACATGCCACTCGCCCGGGCCGCACTCTTCGAGAAGGGGATCGATGTGTTGCTGGCCCCCACCTGGGACAACAGTGACGAATGGGTGCCCACGCTGCGTCACATCGCCAAGGAGGGCCGGGTCTTCGTCGTGGGCGTCACCGCCTATCTGCGCGGTTGCGACGTCCCTGGTGACTTGCCGGGGGCCCACGACTTGTACGACGACCCAGACGGCTACCTGTCGAGGGGCAACACCTCGATCGTGGCACCGGGCGGGGAGGTTCTCGAGGGACCGCTCGTGGGTCAGGAGGGCACCCTGACCGCGGTCCTCGACCTCGACCTCATCGCCGCCGGCCGGCGAACCTTCGACCCGACCGGGCACTACGCCCGACCCGACCTGCTGACCCTGACCATCCATCAGAACGGAGACGACTCATGAACACCTTCCCAGGAATCGGCCATGTGGCCCTGACGGTCCGCTCGTTGGAGGTGAGCCGACCGTGGTACCGACACCTGATCGGCGCCGACCCTGTGCTCGACGAACCGACCGACGGGGGCTTCCACCACACGGTGTTCTTGCTCGAGAACACTCTGCTCGGGATCCACGAGCACCCGGCGACAGATGTGGCCGATGACTTCACCGAACTGCGCCCTGGTCTCGACCACGTCGCGTTCGGGTGCGCCGACCGGGCGGCGCTTGCCACCTGGCAGACGCATCTCGACGACCTCGGCATCGCCCACGGCGGCATCGTCGACGCGCCCTATGGCTCTGGGCTCAGCTTCCGGGACCCCGACGGGATCGCGTTGGAGTTCTTCGCGCCCCCAGGACAGATGTCCGGGACGTGACTCGCGTGACCGGTCGACGCTAGGTGGCGACGTAGACCGTGGCGGTCGACTCGCCGCGGGTCAGCGGGTTCGGGAAGGCCACGACCTGGGCGCGGGTGCTGGAGAACGTCTCGTCAAGCACCGTTATGAACTCGGCGTCAGGGGGATCATCCGACCAGAGCGCGAAGACGCCGTGCGGGGCGAGGTGCGCCCGGAGTTGTCGGAGGCCGTCGACGGTGTAGAACCCCGCGTGGCTGGGGTGCAGCACGTGCCTCGGGGTGTGGTCGATGTCGAGCAGGATGGCGTCGAAGCGCTGGGGGACCGCCTCGTCGAACTGCGCGTCGCCGCGCATCAGAGCGAAGAAGTCGCCCTCGACCAGACGAGCGCGCTCGTCGGTGTTCAAGACCTCGGCGTCCGGGAGCAGGCCGCGTTGGTGCCAACCGATGACCTCGCCCAGGGCATCGACCACGGTCAGGGACCGCACTCGGGCGTCCTCCAGTGCGGTCACCGCGGTGTAGCCCAGCCCGAGTCCGCCGACGAGGACGTCGAGGTGCTCGCCGCGACTCGCAGCCAGCCCCAGCGTGGCCAACTCGCGCTCCGCGACGGTGAACAGGCTCGACATCAAGAACTCGTCGCCGAGTTTGACCTCATAGATCTCGACGTGGAGTTGCGGGTCGATGCGGCGGCGCAGGCTGATCGGCCCCAGCCGGGTCTCTTGATAGTCCAGTTCTTCGAACCGACTGCTGATGATGCGCCTCCAAACCGCACTTGCGGCGACGTTGGGACCGACCGATGCTCCAAGCCTCACTTCCTGGCGGTGACCCACCCGAACTCGCTGCTGATCCGTAGCCCGATCCCCGGCTCGACGGCGTCGGCGTAGGCGGCCGCCAGCGCCTCGCGGAACCGCTCCTCACCCATCTGCTCGATGGCCGGGACCGACGGGCCGGCCGCGACGGCGGCGCGGGTGAACAGGTCGAGGTCAGGGAACTCGGCGGTGACCTGCACGGCACCTCGATCGACCACGGTGAGCCCGGCCGAGGCGATCAGGTCCTCGGCCACGCCAGGCCGTCCGGTTTCGGCCTGACCGAGGGTCGCCTCCAGGTGCGAGGTGGGACTGTTCTCGGCGACGGTCATGAAGTAGGGCAGCAGCCCCATCCTCTTCGGTGACCCCCAAAACGTCATCGCGAACGTCCCGCCCGGCTTCAGCACCCGGGCGGCCTCCACAAGTGCCGGTGCGCAGTCGGCCCAGATCGCGTTGAAGCTGGTCACCACATCGAAGGCCGCGTCGGCCCAGGGCAGGTCGAACATGTCTCCGAGTCGGATGTCGGCCTCGGGGGTGCGGGCGCCGGCGATTCGCAACAACCCCTCGGACGCGTCGAGCCCGGCCACCGCGGCGCCTCGATCGGCGGCCATCCGGGCGGCGTACCCAGCGCCGCAGCCGACGTCGAGCAGCGTGGTTCCCGGGGTGATGCCACACCGGTCGAAGACCGTCTCGTTGGCCGGCCGCGAGTAGGGCTCCCACAGGTAGGCCCAGTCCGCTGCCCGTGAACCCCACGCCTCGCCAGATGCTTCCCAGCCCACGACGAACTCCCGCCCACCGCGCCACCGGCGATCATCGACCCGAGCGTTCGGGCCTGAGCGACGGTAGCGCGTCGGGCGAGGACCGTGGTTCCACGTGGGGGAAGGACCGGCATCAAGGCACGCCTTGAGTGGCGTGTAATGATGTAATCATGATTACGAAAGAGGATCGGGAGCGTGTGGCCGGCTGGTTCGCCGGGCGCCTCCCGAAGCAGTGGCAGTCGGCCCCGGCCGAGATCACGATCGACCGCGAGGAGATCACCGTGCGGTTGACCATCCCCGACGTCGACCTACCCAAGGACACCAGCGACGCCGCCCGCGCCGAGGCGCGCGTGGGCAGGGCCAAGGCGTTCCGTGAAGAGACCCGCAAGCAGCGGATGGAGATCGCCCGAGAGGCCGAGCACCGCTACGACGCCAAGGTGTCGTGGGGCCTGGCCCTCGGCGATCACACCGAACTGTGGACCCACATCGCGGCACCGGTGATGACCCGGCTGCGCCAACCACAACGCATGGTGCTCGACACCCTCGTCGACGCAGGCGTCGCCCGCTCCCGCGCCGATGCGCTCGCCTGGTGTGTTCGCCTCGTCGGCCAGCACGAGGACGACTGGCTGGTCGAACTGCGTGAGGCGATGGCCGCCGTCGCCGACGTTCGAGCCAAGGGGCCCGCGACCCGCTGATAGCGTCCGGCCGATGACCACGCCTACGTGGGAGTCCTACCGAGACTCGATCGGCGACCGGTCGGGGTTGTTCTCCGCGATCGCCGATTCCTGGGCCCCGCGACATGCGCTCTATCCGGGCAGCTACCTGGACCTGGCTCCCTCGACGGCCATCGCGTCGGTGACCTATCTCGACGTGGACCGCCGCGCCGCCCGCTACTTCGCCGACGACGCGCTGGTCGAGGCCGACCTCGCGGGGCGCACGCGACCGGGCGCCGGGGCCGAGGTCGGGTTCGTGCACGGGGACTACACCGGCGACCTCGACCTCCCGGAGGCCGGCTTCGACCTGCTCATCTCGCTCTATGCCGGCCTGGTGTGGGACCACTGCCGCCGCTATCTGGCACCCGGCGGCCTGCTGTTGGCCAACACCAGCCACGGGGACGCCTGCGTCGCCGCCCTCGATCCGAGCCTCACCCTGGTGGCGGCAATCAGCCACCGGGACGGCGACTACCGCCTCGAGACGACCGGGCTCGAGACCTACCTGGTGCCGAAGAAGCCAGAATCCGCGGACGCCGACCTCATTCGTCAACGGGGACGCGGGATCGCCTACACGAAATCGGCGTTCGCCTACGTGTTCGCCCTCGTGTGAGGGTGGAGACATGGCGAAGGAATCATCGGCGCAGGAAACAGAGCCCAACTGGAAACTCCGGGCGATCGTCGGCCTAGCTGCGCTCGTCCTTCTCGGTCTGCTCTACCTCTTCGGTGTCACCGTCATCCCGCGCTGGTGGGCGCACTGGGTGGGGGACCGCGTGGGCGGCAGCCTGGTGAAAGGAACGACCTACGGGTTGGTCTTCGGCTCGCTCTTCACGCTCCTGCCCCTGGCCATCGCCCGACAGGCGCTGCGACCCATGGATCTGAAGGTGCGCCTCGGACTCGTGCTCGCAGCCTTGATGCTGGCCGCCCCGAACCTGATGACGCTGGGCATCGTGGTCGGATCCGGCAACGCGGCTCACGCCGGCGAGCGGATCTTGGACGTCGAGGGCTCCGGCTTCCGCACCGCGAGTGCGTTGGGCGCGGGTGCGGCCCTGGTCCTGGCCGGCGGCATGCTGGTGTGGTCGTGGCGGACCCGACGTCCTCAGTAGGTCCCCACTGATAGACACACGTTCATGAGCGCCACCCCCAGCAGCGACGTCCGCCAGGAGGCCGAACGCCACCTGCGCGCGCTGGTCGGTCGCGACGACGCCGTCCTCCGTGAAGACCAGTGGAGCGCGATCGAGGCGCTGGCGGTCGACCGCCGCCGGGCGCTGGTGGTCCAACGCACCGGGTGGGGCAAGTCCGCGGTCTACTTCGTGGCGACGCTTCTGCTGCGCGAGCGGGGGGCGGGGCCGACCGTCATCGTGAGCCCGTTGCTGGCGCTGATGCGCAACCAGATCGCCGCCGCCCAACGCGCCGGCATCCGCGCCGTGACGATCAACTCCACCAACATCGAGGCCTGGGATCCCATCCAGGAGCAGATCCGCGCCGGCGAGGTCGACGTCCTGCTGGTCAGCCCCGAGCGGCTCAACAACCCCGGCTTCCGCGACGAGGTCCTGCCCCGGTTGGCGGCGACCTGCGGACTGCTGGTGATCGACGAGGCGCACTGCATCTCCGACTGGGGTCACGACTTCCGCCCGGACTACCGCCGGATCCGGACTCTGCTCGACGACCTGCCCGAGGGCATCCCGGTGCTGGCCACCACGGCCACGGCCAACGCCCGCGTGACCACCGACGTCGCCGAGCAACTCGGCACCGAGACCCTCACCCTGCGCGGTTCGCTCGACCGCGAGTCCCTGCGCCTCGGCGTGGTCCGCCTCAAGACCCCGCAGCAGCGACTGGCCTGGCTCGCCGATCACCTGGCCGAACAGCCGGGCTCGGGAATCATCTATTGCCTCACGGTCGCGGCCACCCAAGAGATCGCCGACTACCTGCGCTCGCGTGGCCACGAGGTCGCGGCCTACAGCGGCCAGACCGAGACCACCGAACGACAGGCGCTCGAGCAGGACCTCATCGATGGCCGGGTCAAGGCGCTGGTCGCGACCAGCGCGCTCGGGATGGGCTTCGACGCGACGCTCGGCTTCGTGGTCAACATGGGCGCCCCGCAGTCGCCGGTCGCCTACTACCAACAGGTCGGCCGCGCCGGTCGCGGACTCGACCCCGGCGGCCAGGCATCGGTCGTGTTGCTGCCCGCACTCGAGGACCGCGACATCTGGGCGTACTTCGCCTCACTCGCGTTCCCCGCCGAACACCTCGTGCGCGAGACGCTGGCCGCGCTCGCCGAGTCCGACAAGCCGATGGCCCTGCCGGCGCTCGAGACCCGCGTCGAACTCAACCGCAGTCGACTCGAGACGATGCTCAAGGTGCTCGACGTCGACGGTGCCGTACGCCGCGTGCAAGGG
>JBFIDC010000066.1:0-12619 GCA_041581495.1 Nocardioides sp.
GATTCCGGGCGCCATGATGCGTCTGGGCACCCGGACCCCCGGCGGAGCGACCTACGATCTGCACCAAGGCAATCTGCGAGTCGACGAGCGTGCTGTCGCCATCGGTGCCCGACTCCTGGCGCAAGCCGCCGTCGAGGCGCTCCCGTCCCGCTAGCCCCTCGCGCCTCATCTGGGCGTTGAGAACGCTCTATCGAATCGATAACAACTTGCCCCGCCGCGTGGCGGGTCTATTGCGGATGGCCCTGCGGGTCGTACTCTCATCGAGTCTTGCGCCCAAGTACGGGGGCGGCTTCGGTCCAAGTGCCGTTGCCGCAAGGCGCTTGTCGACACCGCACACCTAGGAGGCGTCTTGCGACGCAGTACCAAGCTCGCAGCCCTGCTCAGCGCAGGGATCCTCGCACTCACCACCGCCGCGTGCGGTAGCGAGAGCGACACCAACGACGAGGGCACCGGCGGCGAGACGCCGACATCTGACATCAAGGTCGCCATGGCCTACGACGTCGGCGGTCGCGGTGACCAGTCCTTCAACGACTCGGCGGCAGCCGGTCTCGACCAGGCCATCGCCGAGTTCGGCGTCGACTCCAACGAGTCCGAGGCATCCGACGGTGAGGCCGAGACCGCCCGCGAGGAGCGCCTGCGCACCTTCGCCGACGCCGGCTTCGACCCGATCATCGCGGTGGGCTTCGCCTACGCCGCCTCGGTCGGCAAGGTTGCCGCGGAGTACCCCGAGGTCCACTTCGCGATCATCGACGACTCGAGCCTGGCCGACGTTCCGAACGTCGCTAGCCTGGTCTTCGCCGAGGAGCAGGGTTCCTTCCTCGTCGGCGCCGCAGCCGCGTTGAAGACCGAGACCGACCACATCGGCTTCATCGGTGGCGTCCAGGTGCCGCTGATCGAGAAGTTCGAGGCGGGCTACGAGGCCGGCGCCCAGGCGGTCAACCCCGACATCAAGATCGACGTCACCTACCTGACCCAGGCGCCGGACTTCTCCGGCTTCGGTGACCCGGCCAAGGGCAAGACGGCGGCGCAGGGCATGTACGACGGTGGCGCCGACGTGGTCTTCCACGCAGCCGGCGGCTCCGGTGGCGGCGTGTTCGAGGCGGCTGCCGACTCGGACGCGAAGGCGATCGGTGTCGACTCCGACCAGTACAACACCGCTGACCCGTCGGTCCAGGACGTCATCATGACCTCGATGCTGAAGAACGTGAACGTCGCGGTCTACCAGTACCTCAGTGAGGTCGTCGATGGCACCTTCCCGGCCGGCGTGAACACCTACGACCTCGCGGTCGACGGTGTGGGCTACTCGACCAGCGGTGGTTTCGTGGACGACATCGTCTCCGACCTCGATGGTTACAAGCAGCAGATCGTCGACGGAGAGATCGAAGTTCCGACCACTCCGTGATTCACACGCACTGAGCTCTCGGGTCCGTGACGCCGCCTCGTGCGGGGTCACGGACCCGAAACTCATTTGCGGCGAGGTCCGGACGGCCTCCTGGTTGGTAGGGTCCGGCGAGAGTTGAATGCTTCTCGCCACGTTTCTCGCAATGCTTCTCGCCCTGGGGGAGGATCACCCGTGTCGCACGCAGCACCAACGGTTGAGGACTCGAGGCAGGGTCAGCCATCGATCGCGGTCAAGCTGCGCGGCATCGGCAAACGCTTCCCTGGCGTGATCGCCAACGACGATATCAATCTGGATGTGCAGCGCGGGACCATCCACGCCATCGTCGGCGAGAACGGCTCCGGCAAGTCGACGCTGATGAAGATCCTCTATGGCGTGCAGCCCCCCGACTCGGGCACGATCGAGATCGAGGGCAAGCAGGTCAGCCTGTCTTCGCCCGCCGACGCGATCAGGGCCGGCGTCGGCATGGTCTTCCAGCACTTCATGCTCGCCGACAACCTCACCGTCTTGGAGAACGTCGTCCTGGGCGCCGAGAAGTTGCATGGCATCGGAGGTGCGGCCGAGGCCGAGGTGGAGCGGATCTCGGAGGCCTATGGGCTGGGCATCGAGGCGGACCGCCTGGTCGAAGACCTCGGGGTCGGGGCGCGACAGCGCGTCGAGATCCTCAAGGTGCTCTATCGCGGCGCCCGGATCATCATCCTCGACGAGCCCACGGCGGTGTTGGTGCCGCAGGAGGTCGATGAACTCTTCGGCAACCTGCGTGAACTGAAGAAGGAGGGCCTCTCGGTCATCTTCATCAGTCACAAACTCGACGAAGTTCTCTCGGTGGCCGATGAGATCACCGTGATCCGCCGCGGCACCACGGTGCGCACGGTCACCCCCGACGAGGTCACGGCCCGTCAACTCGCCGAGTTGATGGTCGGCTCCGAACTGCCCTCCCCGAGCACCGAGTCCTCCACCGTCTCCGACGTCGTCGCGCTGTCGGTGCGCAACCTCACCCTGCCGGGTCCCGGTGCTCGCCCACTGCTCGACGACATCTCACTGGACATCCACCAGGGTGAGGTCCTCGGCATCGCCGGGGTCGAGGGCAACGGGCAGGCCGAACTGGTCGAATCGATCATGGGGATGCGCTCCGGGAGCACGGGCACGATCCGGCTGGGCGGGGAAGACCTCTCGGATCGATCGACCCGCGAACGCCGCGAGTCGGGTCTCGGCTACATCCCCGAGGACCGCCACCGGCACGGGCTGCTGCTCGATGCGCCGCTGTGGGAGAACAGGGTGCTCGGTCACCAGAGCAGGCCCCCCAGCGCCAAGGGCCCGCTGATCGACAAGAGGGCGGCTCGGGCAGACACCGAACGGATCATCAAGGAATACGACGTCCGCACTCCCGGACCTGACGTGCTGGCCAGCGCCCTGTCCGGCGGCAACCAGCAGAAGCTCATCGTGGGACGTGAGATGAGCAGCGAGCCGCTCGTCCTGGTGGCCGGACACCCGACGCGCGGCGTCGACGTGGGCGCACAGGCAGCGATCTGGGACCACATCAAGACCGCGCGAAGCAAGGGGCTCGCTGTGCTGTTGATCTCCGCGGACCTCGACGAACTCATCGGTCTGTCCGATCGGATCGAGGTGATCTTGCGTGGTCGTTTCGTGGGGTCCTTCGATCCCGGGGAGGTCACTCCCCAACAACTCGGCGCAGCGATGACGGGAGCCGACGCATGAGCGGCCGCACCTTGAAGTTCGTGCTGGCTCTCACCGCGCCCGTCCTGGCGTTGATCGCGGCTTTCGCGATCACCAGTCTGGTTCTGATCGTGGCCGGTGACCCGGTCATCGAGGTCTGGGACCAACTGTTGTCGATCCCGCAGGGACGCAACGTCGGCAACATCATCGACAACGCCACAGTGCTCTATCTCTCGGGACTCGCGGCCGCGGTCGGCTTCCGGATGAACCTGTTCAACATCGGTGTCGACGGGCAGTACCGCATCGCCGCCTTCGTGGCAGCGGTCGTCGCCGGTGAAGCCTGGCTCCCCGGCTACCTGAACACCGCGCTGGCCGTGGTGTGCGCGATGGCGGTCGGCGCCCTGTGGGCCGGTATCGCCGGGGTGCTGCGGGCGACTCGCGGGGTCAGCGAGGTCATCTCCACGATCATGCTCAACTTCATCGCGACCGGTCTAGTGGCCTACCTGCTGCGCAAGGCCGCCGTCCGTGAGCCGGGCAGCAACGTGATCGGAACCAAGGAGATCCCCGAGGGCAGCCGGATCCCCAACTTCACGATCAGCGAGGGTCCGCCGGTCGTGCACGTCTATGGCTTCCTGGTCATCGCGATCCTCGTCGGCTTCCTCTACTGGTTCGTGCTCAACAAGACCCGGTTCGGGTTCGATCTGCGCGCGACCGGCAGTTCCACCACCGCCGCCGTCGCCAGCGGCATCAGCGTCAAGAAGATGACCATCGCCGCCATGTTGCTCTCCGGGGCGGTGGCCGGTCTGGTCGGCCTGCCGATCCTGCTGGGCTCCTCCTACGCCTACGGCTCGACGTTCCAGTCCGGGCTCGGGTTCGCGGGCATCGCGATCGCGCTCCTCGGCCGCAACCACGCCGTCGGAGTCGCCGTCGGCGCCCTGCTGTTCGCCTACCTCAACGAGCAGTCGAATCCGCTGCAGATCGTGGTCGGCGTCTCGCCGCAGATCGTGGCGATCACGCAGGGCGTGATCGTGCTGACAGTGGTCGTCTCCTACGAACTCGTGCGTAGGTACGGCGTCCGCCTCGAGCAGCAACTCGTCGCGCGAGCCCTCGAACAGGAACGCGAGCAGGACAAGAAGGAGGCCACCGCGTGAGCGTCCCCGCAACTGCCACCGAGGCCAAGGCGCCGAACGGCGCGACCTCCAGTGCCCGCAGGCTGCCTCGGTTCTGGCTTCTCTATGCCGCGCTGAGCGCGGTCCTGCTCCTGTCGGTGCTGCAACTGGTCACCGGCGCCACCGACCTGACGTCCTCGGGAACCATCTCGGCGACCCTGATCGCCACCATGCCGATCATGCTGGCCGGTCTCGGCGGACTTTGGTCCGAACGCGCCGGCATCGTCAACATCGGTCTCGAAGGCATGATGGTTCTCGGGACCTACGGCGCCGGCTACTTCGGCTACCACTACGGAGCCTGGGCGGCGGTCCTCGGTGCCATCTTGATGGGCACTCTCGGCGGACTCGTCCACGCCGTCGCCACGGTGATCTTCGGGGTGGACCACATCATCAGTGGCGTCGCGATCAACATCATCGCCTTCGGGGCGGTCCAGTACCTCGCGTCGTTGACCTTCGTCGGTCTGCCCGGTGGCGGCACGACCCAGTCGCCGAAGATCCCCGACGTCCCAGCGCTCACCATCGATCCGCTCAGCGATGCCCTGTTCGACGTGGAGAAGAAGGACGTCTTCTTCGTCTCCGAGATCGCGGCGATCCTGCGCGCCCTCGTCGACAACCTCTCGTCGCTGGTCATCATCTCGCTGCTGTTGCTCGTGGTGACCTGGTACCTCCTGTGGCGCACCTCCTTCGGCCTGCGGCTGCGAGCCTGCGGCGAGTCGCCCTCGGCGGCGGAGTCCCTCGGGGTCAAGGTGCTGCGCTACAAGTTCGCCGCGGTCCTGATCTCGGGTGGTTTGGCCGGTCTGGCCGGCGGCTTCCTGGCGATCGTCGCCTCCAGCAACTATCGCGACGGTCAGACCGGTGGTCGCGGCTATATCGGCTTGGCAGCGATGATCTTCGGCAACTGGCGACCCGGTGGCCTGCTGGCCGGCTCGGGGCTGTTCGGCTACACGCAGTCGCTGGGCCTGCGTGGCGGGGGTGACTCGGTGAAGGCGCTGTTGCTTGCCGCCGCAGTCCTCGCGATCGCCGCGGCGTTCCTGCAGGCGCGACGTGGGAGCCGTGTGGCCAGCGGCCTCATCGCAGCGGTCGGCGTTCTGCTCGGCGTCACCTACTTCCTCATCGACTCGGTCCCGGGTGACTTCAGTGGGATGACGCCCTACGTGATCACCCTGCTGGTGCTCGCCTTCGCCTCGCAACGATTGCGAATGCCCGCCGCGGACGGGCAGATATATCGCAAGGGCAGCGCGGGTTAGCTGTGCCCGAGGAAGCATTCGACTGGGAATCCCTGCGGGCCGAGGCCGTCGCGGCGATGGGGCACGCGTATGCGCCCTACTCGGGCTATTCGGTGGGCGCGGCGGGCCGGGTCGACGACGGACGGGTCGTGTCTGGCTGCAACGTCGAGAACGCGGCCTATGGCGTCGCGTTGTGCGCCGAATGCGGGATGGTCTCGCAATTGCACATCACCGGTGGGGGGCGCCTGACCCACGTGGTGTGCGTCGATGCCGAGGGCGCGGTGATCATGCCGTGCGGCCGCTGCCGACAACTGCTCAGTGAGAACGGCGGCCCCGACATGCTGCTGTGGACCGTCTCGGGTGTGAAGTCGATGGACGAGGTGCTGCCGGATGCCTTCGGCCCCGACGACCTCGCTTGACCTGACCTCGCCCGAGGTGGTCGGCGACCCGTACCCGTTCTTCGCCGAGGAGCGAGCCGCGCACCCGGTGGCCTGGCACGAGCAGTCGGGGATGTGGCTCGCCTTCGACCATGCCTCGGTGAGCGCGGTTCAGCGGGACCGCCGCCTGGGTCGGCTCTGGCGGGACCGGGAGCCGGCGGACTACCTCGAGCCCTTCAACCTGCTGCACCGCAACCAGATGATGGAGAACGAACCGCCCGAGCACACGCGGTTGCGGCGTCCGGTCGCCCAGGTCTTCGGTCGTGGTCACGTCGAGCGACTGCGGCCCCGGGTCGGCGAACTCGCGCGCTCGCTGCTGGACCAGGTCGATCCCGCCGGATTCGATGTGATCGGCGAGTTCGCCGAACCGCTGCCGGTGCTGGTGATCGCCGAGCTGTTGGGCGTACCCACCTCCTACGTTCCCCAACTGCGGGACTGGTCGCAGGCGATCGTGCGGATGTATGAGACCGCCCCGGCGCCCGACGTCGTCGACGCCGCGGTCTCGGCTGCCGATCAGTTCGCCGGGCTGATCCGAGAACTGATCCGGGAGCGTCGCGAGCACCCCCGCGAGGACCTGCTGAGCGGGCTCGCGGCCACCGAACTCACCGAGGACGAGATGGTGGCCTCGGCGGTGCTGCTGCTCAACGCTGGCCACGAGGCGTCTGTCAACGTGTTCGGCAACGGTCTGACCGCGATGCTGCAGCGCGGCCTGCGTCCGGGACCCGATATCGCGCTGTGTGTGGAGGAGATGCTCCGCTTCGACTCGGCACTCCAACTCTTCGAGCGCACCGCCATCGAAGACGTCGAGGTGGGTGGCGTGAGGGTCGAGGCCGGCCAGCGGATCGCGGTGTTGCTCGGGTCCGCCAACCGCGACCCGGCGGTGTTCGAGGCGCCCGAGGAGTTCCGGGTCGACCGGACGCCCAACAACCACGTCGCGTTCGGCGTGGGGGTCCACTTCTGTCTGGGCGCACCCCTGGCCCGGATGGAACTGGTCGAGTCACTTGGTGCCCTCTGGTCGGCCTACCCCGCCTTGGCCCTGGCAGGGGAGCCACAGAGCCGGGGCACGTTCGTGCTCCGGGGTTTTCATAGGGTGCCTGTCGGAGGTGTGTCCCATGAGTGAGCCGTTCAGTGCGGTCGAGGTGATCGTCCGCAAGCGAGACGCTGGGGAGCTCACCGACCCCGAGATCGACTGGGTCGTCGACGCCTACACCCGCGGGGTCGTCGCCGACGAACAGATGTCATCGCTGGCGATGGCGATCCTGCTCAACGGCATGAACGAGCGCGAGATCGCACGGTGGACCGCCGCGATGATCGCCTCGGGGGAGCGGATGGACTTCTCTGGGCTCTCGCGCCCGACCGCCGACAAGCACTCGACCGGCGGCGTGGGCGACAAGATCACGTTGCCGCTCGCCCCGCTCGTGGCCGCCTGCGGTGTCGCCGTCCCGCAACTGTCGGGCCGCGGCCTCGGCCACACCGGTGGCACGCTCGACAAACTCGAGTCGATCCCCGGGTGGCGTGCCGCGTTGTCCAACGAGGAACTGATGGCCCAACTCGAGTCGGTGGGCGCGGTGATCTGCGCCGCGGGCGATGGGTTGGCGCCGGCTGACAAGAAGCTCTATGCGCTGCGAGATGTCACCGGCACGGTGGAGGCGATCCCGCTGATCGCCTCCTCGATCATGAGCAAGAAGATCGCCGAGGGCACGGGGTCACTCGTGCTCGACGTCAAGGTCGGCAGCGGCGCCTTCATGAAGAACCTCGAGCACGCCAGCGAACTTGCGCGCACGATGGTCGCCCTCGGGACCGACGCCGGGGTGCGCACGGTCGCTCTGCTCACAGACATGGACACCCCACTCGGCCTGAGCGCCGGCAACGCGATCGAGGTGCAGGAGTCGATCGAGGTGTTGGGCGGCGGAGGCCCCGCAGACGTGGTCGAACTGACGCTGGCTCTGGCTCGGGAGATGCTGGCGGGCGCCGGTATCGATGACATCGACCCCGCCGATCGCCTCGCCGACGGCTCGGCCATGGACTCGTGGCGGGCGATGATCTCGGCTCAGGGCGGCGATCCCGACGCGACGCTGCCGGTGGCCCGGGAGTCGCATGTCGTGGCGGCGCCGTCCAGCGGCGTACTCACCCGCTTGGACGCGATGGCGGTCGGTGTGGCCGCGTGGCGGCTCGGCGCAGGGCGCTCCCGCAAGGAGGACCCGGTCCAGGCCGGTGCCGGGGTGCGATGGCACGCTCGACCGGGTGACCAGATCACCGCGGGGGCGCCGCTGATGACGCTCCTCACCGACGAGCCCGCACGCTTCGACCGGGCGCTGGCCGCCCTGGAGGGAGGGTTCGAGATCGTGGCTGACGCGAGCTATGAACCCAGGCCGCTGCTGATGGGGCGGGTGGACTAGAGATGGTGCAACTCGCGGCGGGTGAGGAACTCGTCCTCGATGGGGTCAGCGGCAAGGTCCGGATGGGCTTGGGTTGGCACGAGGAACGCAACGCAGGGGTGGCCGGTTCGGGTCGACTCGAGATCGATCTCGACGCGACGGCCCTGCAGTTCCGGGGCTCTGAACTCTTCGACTTGGCTTTCTACAACAACCTCAAGACCCGAGACGGTTCGGTGGTGCACCTCGGAGACCACAAGACCGGTGGTGCTGAAGGTGACGACGAATCGATCGTCGTCGACCTCGACCACGTACACGCCCCGGTCGACACGGTCCTGTTCCTGGTCAGCAGCTATCAGGGTCATTCCCTGGAGTGGGTCGCGGGCGCCTACTGCCGACTGGTCGACGCCGACGAGCAGGAACTCGCGCGGTTCACGCTGACCTTGAGCATCAAGGAGACCGGTGCGGTGATGGCGTTGCTGCGACGCACCGGCGAAGGCTGGACCCTCAAGGCCGTCGGCGAAGGAGTGGCGATCACCAAGCCCACCGAGGGTCTGGCGAAGCTGACTCGTTTCGTTTCGTGACGCTACGGCGTCGGTGAACCTCGGCCCTCAGCCGTCGACCCCATCGCAGTCGTTGTCGATCCCGTCCCCGAACGAGTCGTTGGCGCCGGGATAGACCACGGTGGCGGTGTCGTCGCAGTCACCGTTCGTGATCGCGAACCCGTCGGCGTCGTGGTCGGCGGAATCGAGCCCGCTGTCGGCCGTGCCGTCGCAGTCGTCGTCGACCAGGTTCCCGTTGATCTCGGTGGCGCCGGGATGGACCTGCGACTTGGAGTCGTTGCACTCCTGCGAGCGCAGATAGCCGTCCTTGTCGAGGTCGCCGTTCTGGGCGGGCGCTGCCGGAACCCGGCACACGAGGTTGATCGTGCCGTTGGCCGCGACGTGGGAGACCACCGAGCCGCTCCCGCCACCTGGGACTGTGCAGGCGGATCCGACGAAGGACGGGCCTGACTCGAGGGACTGGCGGGCCTTGCCGGACAGGTCGCTCACCTTCAAGGTGCCGTCCTTGACGTCCTTGGTCGTGACGGTGCCGTCCTTGATGTTCTTGCCGGTGATCACCAACGCGGCGGTAGCCGAGGATGCCATGGCAACGGCGAGTACTAGTGCGGCGAGGGAGAGTAGGCCCAGGTGACCCCGGATCCAGGTGGTCATGGCCGCATCATGCTCCTGGCCACCCGGGTTGTCACTAGCCAGCGAGAAGCAGGACGACAGTCTCGGCGACGCAGGCCGGCTTGGCCTCGCCCTCGATCTCGATCGCATACGAGACCGTCAACTGTTTGCCGGCCGGCACGTCGGTGAGCGAGACGATGCTCGCCCCGGCGCGGATACGCGCCCCGACCTTGACCGGGTTGGGGAAGCGCACCTTGTTGAGGCCGTAGTTGAGCCGAGCACCGGGGGTTTCGACGTTGAAGATCTGGCTGCTGAGCCACGGGATCAGCGAGAGGGTGAGGTAGCCGTGCGCGATGGTGCCGCCGAACGGCCCGGCCGCGGCCTGGTCCTGATCGACATGGATCCACTGGTGGTCATCGGTGGCGTCGGCGAACAGGTTCACTCGTGCCTGATCCATCTCGATCCACTCGGTGGTGCCGAGGTCCTGGCCGACGGCGGCCTCGAGTTCGTCGATGCTGGTGAAGGTGCGCATTGCGGGGATCCTCGTCGTGCGGTGGGCTGAGACGGCAAGATGGTGGCATGACCGCTGTCCTCACCGAGCCTAGTCAGGGTCCAGCCGCCACCGAGGATCAGGTGGCCCGTGCCCCGAAGGTGCTGCTGCACGACCACCTCGATGGGGGCCTGCGGCCGGCGACCATCTTGGAACTGGCCGCCGAATGTGGCCACGAACTGCCCGCCGACAACGAGGCGGATCTCGAGGACTGGTTCGTCACCAACGCCGACTCCGGATCGCTGGAGCGCTATCTCGAGACGTTCGTGCACACGGTGGGCGTGATGCAGACGGCGCCGGCGATCACCAGGATCGCGCGCGAGTGCGTGGAGGACCTCGTCGCCGACGGTGTCGTCTATGCCGAGGTGCGCTATGCCCCCGAGCTGATGGTCTCGGGTGGGCTGACTCCGGACCGGGTCGTCGCCGCGACGCAGCAGGGCTTCGAAGAGGGCATGGCTGCGGCCGGCGGCCGGATCCGGGTGCAACAACTGCTCACGGCCATGCGTCACCAGGCCCGCTCCCGCGAGATCGCCGAGCTCGCCGTGGCGTGGCGGGATCGAGGCGTTGCGGGCTTCGACATCGCCGGTGCCGAGGCAGGCAACCCGCCGACCAGGCACCTCGATGCCTTCGAATACCTCAAGCGCGAGAACGCGCACTTCACGATCCACGCCGGTGAGGCCTTCGGGCTGCCCTCGATCTGGGAGGCGCTGCAGTGGTGCGGCACCGACCGCCTCGGCCACGGCGTGCGGATCATCGACGACATCACGGTCCACGACGACGGGTCGGTCGAGTTGGGTCGCTTGGCGGCGTACGTGCGCGACACCCGCACCCCCTTGGAGCTCTGCCCCGCCTCCAACGTGCAGACCGGCGCGGCCGCCTCGATCGCCGAGCACCCGATCGGGCTGCTGACGCGGCTGCGGTTCCGGGTCACCGTCAACACCGACAACCGCCTGATGAGCCACACCTCGATGAGTTCGGAACTGAATGCGCTGGTCGCGGCCTTCGGGTACGGCGTGCGCGATCTGGAGTGGTTCGCGGTCAACGCGATGAAGTCGGCGTTCTTGCCCTTCGACGAGCGGTTGGCGCTGATCTCCGAGATCATCAAGCCCGCCTATGCGGCGTTGGCTGCCGAGGGCTCGTGACTCTGCCGGTGTCCAAGCACTGGTACTTCGCCTACGGCTCCAACCTTCAGACCGACCTGCTGGGTCGCTACATCGATGACCCCGCTGGCCGGGAGAGCAGATGGTTCGAGGTGCCGCACGCCCTCTACTTCGGCGGCCACTCGCTGCGCTGGAACGGCCCGGTGGCCTTCCTCTCGCTGCGGTCACACGCATCGAGGACGTGGTCGCGCGCCTATGCGGTGGGCGAGGGCGAACTCGAGCAGATCTGTCGCGGCGAGAACGGCGTGGAGACCAGCGTCGGCTCGGCTCTCGACGCCCTCGGAGTCGGGGAGTGGGCGGAGGTCGACGGCGAGTGGACCGACGATCCGCAACTGGGCAAGTACAACGCCGTGTTGCGTGGCCCCGACATCGACGGCGGCAGTTCCTTCACCTTCACCACCGGCCGCACCTTGCCGCTCGGCACTCCGCCCACGCCTTACGTGGATGCCATCCGGACGGGACTGCGCGATCGCCTCTCCGCAGAGGAGGCCAATGGCTACCTCACTTCGCGGCGTGAGGGATTGAACGGCGACAACACGAGGTTCTTGACCACCTGATTTCGTGCTCGGACGCAGTGGGGTGAGCCAGTTGCGCGCCCCTCGACAGGTCGGACACCTGTGCTGGGGGTTCCCCTGTAAATGCAGGCGACTTGCTGGAGGGTGCCTGAAGGCGGGTTTCCCGATTGCTGGCGCGTCCGAGCACGTCGTTGGTCGACTGGGACCGCGGGGCGAGCCTCTTGTCGCGCAGACGCTCGCCTCAACTTAGGAGTTAGTTCCTGATGGCAACAATCAACCTGAAATCAAACCTTGAGGTCGCGCCGGACGAGTTGTGGGCACGCGTGAAGAACGTTGGTGCGGTGTCTGATCTGCTCAACGTGATCACGGAAAGTTCGCTAGACGGCGACAAGCGTCATTGCACGATGGCTGATGGCGGACTGCTTGAGGAGACGATTCTGAGCGTCGATGAAGACCATCGAAGGGTTGCATACACGATCACGAGCGGACCGTTCCCGGTCGAAGCCCACGCCTCTTCCATGCAGGTCTCCGCGGCGGGTGACGGCAAATCCACGCTCCAGTGGATCACCGACATCAAGCCGGATGAACTCGCGGGGGCGCTTGGTCCGATGCTCACTGCCGAAATGGGCCAACTCGAGCAGCACTACAACGCCTGAGGGAACGCCCGGCTAAGGCGCCTGCGTAGGAGTTCTCGCCTGCGCAGGCGACACGGCGAATTATGGTCGGATCCAGCGCCCAAACCGTGGGAACACCGCGGCTTTGAAGTCGGAGGCGGGGAAGGATTCCTCCAATTTTCGCACAAGTGTTCGAATAGTGAGATGGCGGCCCCGAAATGTCGGTGCCCCCGTATTGGCTTGACTCATGACCGCAGCGGTGATCGAGGACATGAGCGAGGACGATCTCCTCGCTGATGCTTCGGCGACCGCCGAGTCGATCCGC
>JBFIDC010000067.1:0-12542 GCA_041581495.1 Nocardioides sp.
CGATCTGGATGAACTCCTGGTGCGGGTGTTTGCGGCCACCCTGCGGCGGGACCGAGGCCGTCGTGCCCTCGATGATCTTCAGCAGCGCCTGCTGCACACCCTCACCGGAGACGTCACGGGTGATCGAGGGGTTCTCCGCCTTGCGGGCGACCTTGTCGATCTCGTCGATGTAGATGATGCCGGTCTCGGCCTTCTTGACGTCGTAGTCGGCCGCCTGGATCAGCTTGAGGAGGATGTTCTCCACGTCCTCACCGACGTACCCGGCCTCGGTCAGGGCGGTGGCGTCGGCGATCGCGAACGGCACGTTGAGCATCCGCGCGAGGGTCTGCGCGAGGTAGGTCTTGCCGCAACCCGTCGGACCGATCACGAGGATGTTGGACTTGGCGACCTCGACGATCTCGTCCTTGGTGTGGCGCCCCGAGACAGGCTGCAGGCCGGCCTGCACCCGCTTGTAGTGGTTGTAGACCGCCACGGCCAGCGACTTCTTGGCCTGCTCCTGCCCGATGACGTAGGAGTTGAGGAACTCGAAGATCTCGCGGGGTTTGGGCAACTCTTCGAGGCTGACCTCGGTGCCTTCGCTGAGTTCTTCCTCGATGATCTCGTTGCAGAGATCGATGCACTCGTCGCAGATGTAGACGCCGGGACCGGCGATCAACTTCTTGACCTGCTTCTGGCTCTTCCCGCAGAAAGAACACTTCAGCAGGTCGCCGCCGTCACCGATGCGTGCCACAGGTGCTCATCCTCTCGCTCGCCCTCCGCGTTCGCGCCCATCAGGGCCGAATCGAACCCTCAAGACCGTACCCCCTCGTTGCCAGGTTCGGACACGATGACACCGAGTGTCTAGTGCCCGGATTGTGCTCGATCAGGTGGTGCTCAGCGCCGGCGTGCCCTTGAGCGACTCCAAGATCGAGTCGATCAGGCCGTACTCCACCGCTGCTTCGGCGGTCAGGATCTTGTCGCGCTCGATGTCGCGGCTGACCTCCTCGATCGACCTGCCGCTGTGATCGCTGATCATCTTCTCCAGCAACTCGCGCATCCGCAGGATCTCGTTGGCCTGGATCTCGATGTCCGAGGTCTGGCCGAAGGTGCCTTCGGTGTAGGGCTGGTGGATCAGGATCCGGCTGTTGGGCAGCGCCAACCGCTTGCCGGGGGTGCCGGCCGCGAGCAGGATCGCCGCAGCGGACGCCGCCTGTCCGATGCACACGGTCTGCACGTCGGGCTTGATGAAGTGCATCGTGTCGTAGATCGCGGTCAGCGCGGTGAACGATCCGCCGGGGCTGTTGATGTAGATGCTGATGTCCTGGTCGGGGTTCATCGACTGCAGGCACAGCAACTGCGCGATGACGGCGTTGGCCACGTCGTCAGAGATGGGCGAGCCGAGGTAGATGATGCGGTCCTCGAACAGCTTGGCGTAGGGGTCGATGCGACGGAAGCCGTAGGAGGTGCGCTCTTCCCACTGCGGGATGTAGTGGTTCATGCTGGGGCTCAGGTTGGGGCTCAGGTCTGGTGTGGCGTTGCTCATGGCTCTCAACTCTTCTGCCGCGCCGGGCGGCCGTCGTCGGCGGCTTCACGGGCGCTGGTGATCACCTTGTCC
Source organism: Nocardioides sp. (assembly GCA_041581495.1). Taxonomy (GTDB): domain Bacteria; phylum Actinomycetota; class Actinomycetes; order Propionibacteriales; family Nocardioidaceae; genus Nocardioides. The sequence goes on from JBFIDC010000067.1 coordinate 1,595, forward strand.
ACCAGGCCGTATTCCTTGGCTTGTTCGGCCGTGAACCAGCGGTCCCGGTCGGCGTCGGTCTCGATCTGCTCGACCGACTGACCGGTGTGCTGCGCGATCAGTTCGAGCAGCACCTTCTTGATGTGCAGCGACTGCTGAGCCTGGATCTTGATGTCGGAGGCCGACCCACCCATGCCCGAGGAGGGCTGGTGCATCATGATCCGCGAGTGCGGCAGCGCGTAGCGCTTGCCCGCGGTGCCCGCGCAGAGCAGGAACTGGCCCATCGAGGCCGCCAACCCCATGCCGACGGTCGCGACGTCGTTGGGGATGTAGTTCATCGTGTCGTAGATGGCCATCCCGGCATCGACCGAGCCGCCGGGGCTGTTGATGTGCAAGAAGATGTCGGCTTCGGGGTCCTCGGCCGAGAGCAGCAGCAGTTGGGCGCAGATCGCGTTGGCGTTCTGGTCGCGCACCTCCGAACCGAGGAACACGATCCGTTCGCGCAGCAATCGCTGGTAGATGTGGTCGTCGAGGGCGGCGATCCCGCCGCCACCACCTGCTCGATGGTCGGACCAGTGGTCTGGGGTGTGAGAGTTCAAGGTCACGCGCCGACACTAGCCCGAGGAACGGCTACATCCACGGGGTTATCCGCGGTGTTCGCGGACAGCGGACAGCAGTCGGTGCCTCCGGAGCCGGACTCGACCGTGGCCGGGTCAGGACTCTGCGGCGGCCTTGAGCCGCGACAACGTGCGGGCCATCCCCTGCTCGAGTTCATCGGCGTGCTCGGAGGCCCCGCCGAGCAGGAAGCGCGCAAACAGTCCGCTCACGGCGGTCAGTTTCTTGGGGACCGGGCGCCGATGGACGACGCGGGTCCCCTCGCCGTCGGCGGCGATCTCCCAGATCCATGTCGCGCCACTGGTCTTGGTCTCCCAGGCGAGGCTGCGACCGGGTGCGAGTTGCCCGACCACGTTGCGGGTCGGCCAGACCACCGCCTTGCGCCGGTTGAGACCGAGGTACCACTGCCCGACGCGCAGGCCCCCCGGCTTGAGCGGGATCATCCCGATCAGTTCGGGGCTCCAGTCCGACATCTGCGAGACGTCACTGATCAGCGCCCAGACCCGCTCTGGCGGCGCCTCGATGGTGGTCTCGGCACGAAGTTCACGGTCGGCTGCTGCAGCGTTGGAGTCGGACACAGGCAGATCCTCTCAGCCGTTCGCCGACGCGGCGGCCTCAGGCCAGCCAGCGCCGCAGAGCCGCGGCGATGTGGGGGTGATTGAGCAGCCCGAAGTGGTCGGTCTGACCCACGTGCAGCACCTCCGCGTCCGGGAACAGGGTGCGACCGCTCCGGTCCTCACCGCGGGCCGAACGCGGCCGGACCAGGAAGTCGCCGACCAGGTGACCCACGGGGTGGCGCGGGGAAGCGGTGACGCTCGCCGAGACCAGGCGATAGCGAGCATGCGGGAGCGGGGGCACGTCCTCGGCGAGCCCCTCCACGAGGTCGTGGACCCCCTGGGAGCGCCAATCCAGGATCCGGCCGAACGCCGCGGTCTCGGGGAGCCGACCCAGGCCCCGAGCGCCGTGCCCGATCCCCCAGGCGATGGGCGCTCCCAGATGAGGGGTGCCCAGAGTGATGACGTCGGTGACGTGCTGGCGCCAGGAGGTCTCGACGTGATCGGCGACCGCGCCGGCAGCACGGATGACCAGACCGCCCAGGGAGTGACCCACCAGGGCGATCCGGGTGACCGGCACCGGCCAGGCGTCGACCAGGCGCTGAGCCAAGGCGGTCAGGGCAGCGCCGTTCTCGCGCAGCGGCAGGCCGGTGTTGGCCCGCAATACCAACGGCGTCCAACCCAGGCCGGCAACGAGTTCGGGGTAGGTGGCGCCAGTCCGGTCCCGGTGGAGTCCCCAGTAGTCCTCGTTCTCGCACAGGCCGTGCATGAAGAGGACCAACCTGCCGGTGGCGTCGGGGAACGCCGCGGCCAGCGCCTCGGGTTGCGGGTCGAGGTCGCTGCCGTTTCGGCGCACCGCCATCTCGATGGCCATCTGGGGCCGCTCGCGCAGCAACTTGTCGCCGATCAGGCCGTTGACCGCCGAGGTGACGAATCGACCCCGGGGGCCGTCGAGGCCCGGCCCGATGCCGCTGCCGGCGACCGCGTCGAGTCCGCGTGAGGCACCGCGCAGTCCGAGTCCGAGGCCACCGTAGACCGCGCCGGCAATGCCTCGATGCAGGGCGCCGCGGCTGCGCGTGACGCCCTCGACGCGGTCGAGGACCGCCACGTGGGTGTCGCGGGCGGTCTTGAGGATCACCTCATCGGCGACCTCGGAGAGCAGGGACAGCGCGTCGAGCAGGCCCGGCCCAGAAGATGTCGTCGGCATGGCGACACCCTAACCGTTTGGGTGTACGAGTGTGCACTGACCCGCGCTCGCGAGTCGCCCATCGGCTAGGGCACGCCCACCTTGATCTCACACCCGGGCGCCTTGTCCTTGCCCGGTCCCCCGTCGCACCTGTCCTTGCCCTTGCCGCCGTTGAGGACGTCCTTGCCGCCCCGGCCGACCAACTTGTCGTTGCCCGCACCGCCCGAGAGTTTGTTGCCCGCGCCATTGCCGGACAGCTTGTCGCCGGCGTTGCCGCCGACGACCCCCTCGATGTTCTTGACCGTGTCGCTGCCACCACCGCCGGTCGGCTGCGCCGAGCCACGCGCCAGGTCGAGAACGATCGACTTCTTGGCTCCGGCATAGCTGACCACGTCGGTCCCGGCACCCCCGTCGATGTTGTCGTTGCCACCCAGCGCCAGGACGGTGTCGTTGCCGGCGCCGCCGAGCACGCGGTTGGTCCCGGCGCCCGGGGTCACGGTGTCGTTGCCCACGCCTGCGTCGATCACGTCGTTGCCGTTGCCACCCAGGATCTTGTCGTTGCCACCGAGCCCGCAGATGGTGTCGTTGCCGTCGAGCCCGTTGATCACCTCGGACTTGTCGGTGCCCAAGATGACGTCCGAGCCGGCGGTCGGCAGTTGGCCGAGGCCGAGGTTGACCGTGACCAGCTTGCCCAGGCATGTGGTCGCCGCGGGGAGGGTGAACGACTGCATCTCGCCGTACGTCGTGGCCAGGCCGGTCGGCTTGAACCCGCCCCGCCAGTAGTAGGTCTTGCCACGCACCAGGCTCAGGGCGTCGGACCAGTCCGTCCACAGCTCGTAGGCGTTGTAGGTGTTGGCCGGAACCGGCACCGAGATGCGCTTGGGGTAGGAGCCCGGGCTGGTGCCGATCTCGATGATGGCTTCACCGCCCTGTTTGCTGATCACGCCCTGATAGCGGGAGATGATCCCGAAGGCCGACGGTCCGGCATTGTTGGGGAGTTGCTTCTCGGGTTTGGTCGACGGCTGGCTGTACATGATCACGCTCTGCCCACTGCCGCTGCCGCCGAAGACATACAGCGGCGCCGTCACCGCCAGGGTCAGGTTGTCCTCGCCGTCGACCGTCTTGACGAAGGTGTAGATCTTCTCGCCGCTGACCACACGGTTGGACTTGATGGGCAGTTGGAACTCCCAGTGGTGCCCCTGGGCCACCGGCCACAGACCCGCGGAGTTGATGTTGCTGCGGTAGTAGCTGTAGGTGCCGTCGGTGTAGAACCTGCTCCCCCATTGCGGGCACGCCGCGGCATCCCCGTTGGCGTTCTGGTCGTCATAGAAGCAATAGATCGGTCGGGTGTTGTCGAAGCTGACCCCGGGCGGAAGACTGAAGTGCGGAGCGAAGTAGGTGCCCTGGCACGGGGAACCCAGGCCATAGACGACGTAGTGCATGTAGGTGCCTTCGCCGACCCCCGGCTTCGCATCATCGGGGTCGGCGAGGTAGCCCGTGTAGGTCGCGACGCCGGGCTCGCTGTAGGGCGTGCTGAGCACCCCGAGCGAGGCGCAGTTGGTCACCAGGTTCTGCTTGTAGTTGCCGTCGTACCACTGCGGGTCGTTGACGCCGGGGTCGGCGACTGCCGCCGGCGCGGTGGCCACCGACAAGCCGACGACGACGAAGAGCGGAGCCAACAGGCCAAGGGCGAAGGTCGCGCAGACGCGTGCGCGGGAGCGCGGGGGCATAGTCGAATAGTCCTCGCGCGACCTGTCCGCGTCAATCAGCGCGAAGGCATCGCACAACCTTCACACTCGCGCCGCTACAGGCCACATCTGCGCGTTCTTGACTGGCACCAACGAAATCGAACCACTGCCAGGAAAGGACACAGCGATGAACACCACCACCAAGGTGAAGATCGGTGCCGCCACGACGGTGGCCGTCGTACTTGCAGGACTGGGACTCGCCGCGACCGCTCAGGCATTGCGTCCGGCCGACCCGGCCACCTCGACCAGCGTCTCCTCGGACCGCCTCTCGACCACCCAAGTGGTGGCGATGTATGAGGAGGAACGCCTCTCCGGCGATGTCTACGACGCCTTCGCCGAGCAGTACGGCACTCCCATCTTCACCAACATCGGCAACGCCGAAGAACGCCACCAGGACTCGGTGGCCGGACTGCTCGAGGACCGCGGCTACGACCTCGCCAGCCTGCCCACGACCCCTGGCGACTACCTCACCAGCGGCTACGACGACCTGTACGAGGAACTTCTCGCGCAGGGAAGCGACTCGATCGAGGACGCCTACCTGGTCGGCGTGCGGATCGAGGAGACGGACATCGAGGACCTCGACGGACTATTGGCCCAGACCACCGATGCCGCCGAGACCCGAGTGCTCACCGCACTGCGCACCGGCTCTGAGCACCACCTCGCCGCCTTCAGCGGCGGCGAGAAGGGCACCTCGATGGGCCAGGGCAGCGGTGCCGGCATGCAGGGCATGGAGGGAATGCGCGGTGAGAGCGGATGTGACGGTCAGGGCGGGGGCCACATGGGCCGAGGCCGCGGCTGAGGTCACCGATGCGCCGGCGTCGGCTCACGCGGAACGGTGAGCGTGAACCGGGCACCGTGCCCCAGTCCCGCCGACTCCGCGACCAACGACCCGCCGTGTGCCTCGGCGATGCCTCGGCTCACGCTGAGCCCGACGCCCGTTCCCTCACCGGGGCGGGCGTCACGGCCGCGATAGAAGCGTTCGAAGATCCGCTCCACCTCATCGGCGGTGATGCCGGCGCCGGTGTCGGTGACCGACACGGTCGCCGTGGCCGCATCGGCTCCCACCTCGACGCTGATCTGACCGTCCCCGGCCACCGCCCTCAGCGCGTTGCTGAGCAGGTTGTCCAGCACCTGGCCCAGGCGCTGGACATCGGCGTCGACCTCGACCGGCTCGGAGGCGTTGACCCGCCACTGGACCCCTCGCGCGCGCGGGTCGGCGTCGAACCGGTCGACGGCGATCCTGGCCAACTCGGCGAGGTCGACGGGGGCCTTCTCGAGGATCAACCGGCGCTCCTCGACCCGCGACAGGGTGCCGAGGTCGTCGGCGAGTCTCTGGAGCCGACGCAACTCCGCACCGAGCCCCGCCAGCAACTCCGGGTCGGCGGTGAAGACCCCGTCCTGCAGGCCTTCCACGCGCCCGGTCAGCACGGTCAGCGGTGTGCGCATCTCGTGCGCGACGTCCCCGAGCAGGCGCACCCGTTCAGACTCCACCTCGCGCAACTGGTGGGCCATCGCGTTCACATCGCCGACGAGGTCGGCCAGTTCGACCTCACGCGGCGCTGAGATCTGGAGGTCGTAGTCACCGCCCCTGATAGCCCGAGTGGCCCGGCGTACGTCCTCGATCGGCCGCGCCAACCTGACGGCGATCACCCACGCCGCCACGATCGCGATGACCAGCGCCGCCACCGACCCGATGAGCAGGGCATCGCGTAGTGCCGACATGAACAGGTCGCGATAGGCGCCCTGTTGCCCCATGCCCATGCCGCGACCATTCATCCCGCGGTCGAACTGAGCCGGCGCCTCCAGCACCACGACCAGCACGGTGGTGGCCGCACCCACCAGGGCGACGGCGAGGTGGGAGACGACCAACCTGTTGCGTACCGAGCTCATCGTGATCCCTTCATGACCCCTTGATGACCTTGTAGCCCACCCCGCGCACGGTCGCGATGAAGCGCGGGTCCGTGGCGTCGTCGCCGAGGTGCTGGCGCAGGCTGCGGATGTGGACGTCGACGACGCGCTGGTCGCCGAACCAATCCCCGCCCCACACGTGCTCGAGGATCTGGGCCCGGGTGAAGACCTGCCCGGGTCGGGAGATGAGGAAGGCGAGCAGGTCGAACTCCAGAGCCGACAGCTCGACCGGCGCCCCATCCACGTGCACCTCACGCGTCGAGTGGTCGACGCGCAGCGGGCCGTCGGTCGACGTCGGCGGGATCTCCAGCGCGGCTCGACGCAGGAACGCCGCCACCCGAGCCACCACTTCACGGGGGCTGAACGGCTTGGTGATGTAGTCGTCGGCGCCCATGCCGAGGCCCACCAGCCGGTCCACCTCTTCGACTCGCGCGGTGACCAGGAGCACGTAGGCCCGACTCGTGGCGCGGATCTGACGCAGAACCTCGAGTCCGTCGATGTCAGGCAGCCCGACGTCCAGCAGCACTACCTGTGGATCGAGCTCGGCGAAGCTCGCCAGCGCTCCCGCCCCATCGGTTGCTTCGGTGACGCCGTAGCCGGCCTGCTCGAGATAGCCGCGTAGGACCGAACGGATCCCCGGATCGTCGTCGACAACCAGCACCCGTTCACCCGCCATGGCCACAGCCTAGGCAGCCTGCGAACGGGGCAGGCCGGATCAGTCCTCGGGTGTGGTGTCCCCGTCAGCGACCTCGGTGTCGTCCGCGTCATCGACCGGAGCACCGATGGTGCCGTCGGGCTGGAGGTCCTTGAGTTCGACGTGGTTGCCCGAGGCGTCGGTGACCGAGGCGGACTCCACGACGACGGCCAACGCCTTGCCGCGGCGGATCTCCTGGACCAGTTCGGGCAGGTGCCCGTGCTCGACCATGTGGTTGACGAACTCCTGCGGGTCCTGGCCGGACTGCTGGGCGCGGCGGACCATGTGCTGGGAGAGCTCGGCCTGATCGACGCCGATCTCTTCCTTGGCGGCGATCTCGTCCAGGACGAACTGAGCGGTGATCGCCTCACGCACGCGGCGGTCGAGGTCGGCCTCGAACTCCTCGATGGTCTGACCCTCTTCTTCGAGGTACTTCTCCATCGAGGTGCCGGCGTAGGCGAGCTGCTGCTCGACGCTCTGGCGGCGGGCGTTGAGTTCCTCGGTGACCAGCGTCTCGGGCAGCGGGATCGACAGCTTTTCCAAGACGGCCTCGAGGACGGCGTCGCGTGCGGCGGCCGCCTGCTCGAGGCGCTTGCCGCGGATCAGTCGTTCACGCAGGTCGGCGTTGAGCTCCTCGAGCGTGTCGAACTCGGAGGCCTCCTGGGCGAAGTCGTCGTCGACCTCGGGGAGCTCCTGCTCCTGCACCTGGGTCACCGAGACGTTGACCACGACCTCCTGGCCGACCAGGTCGCCACCGACCAACTCGGTCGTGAAGCTCTTGGCGTCGCCGGCGGCCATGCCTTCCAGCGCCTCGTCGAGTCCGTCGATCATGCCGCCGCGGCCGACGCGGTAGCTCATCCCGCTCAACTCGGCGCCGTCGACGACCTGGCCGTCCTGGGTGGCCGTCAGGTCGATCGTGACGAAGTCACCGTCGGCGGCGGGACGCTCGACGTCGGTCAGCGTGCCGAACCGCTCGCGCATCGCGGCGAGCTGCTCCTCGAGGTCGGCGTCGGTGACGACCGCGTCCTCGACCGAAGCGGAGACGCCTTGGTATTCGGGGAGGTCGAAGTCGGGCTTGACGTCGACCTCGGCGGTGAACTCGAAGACCTCGTTGTCCTCGAGCTTGGTGACCTCGATCTCGGGCTGGGCCAGCGGCTCGAGAGAGTTCTGCTCCATGGCCTCGCGGTACTTCACCGGCAGCGCGTCGTTGATGGCCTGCTCGAGGATCGCGCCGCGGCCGACCTGACGGTCGATGACCGCCGGCGGGACCTTGCCGCGCCGGAAGCCCGGCACGTTGATCTGCTTGGCGATCTGCTGGTAGGCCGCGTCGAGGCTCGGCTTGAGCTCCTCGAAGGGCACCTCGACGGTCAGCTTGGCCCGGGTCGGGCTCAAGGTCTCGACGGCGCTCTTCACTGTTTCTCCTCAGACTGGACAGGCGAGACCGGCAGGCGCCGGTCGGCGATCGGGTGTCGGGCGGAAGGACTTCATCACCTTGACGAGGCGCTAGTGCGCACGCGCGAATCTCCAGTGATGTCAGGCCGAACAACCCAGCGTCGAAGTCTACAGACGATCACCTCTGAGACCGAAAGCGGCGCTCCCCCAGTCGACAGCGTCGGGGCCTAGGGTGAAGCGCCGTGGACGACTGGAACCTCGAGGCTCGCCCCGTGAGCTACGACGGCACGTCACAAGAGCACGCGCGTGACGCGAGCCTGACCGCGCGCTGCCCCGCCTGCCAAGCCCCGATCCACCTCGGCACGGCGGCGATCGTGGCACCGGCCACGATTGATACCCCAGACCTTGAGCGGCTGCTGATCACGCGGGATGAGCCGGTGCCCGGGCACTACGCGCTGCGCACCGTCAACGACGTGGACACGCAAGTCAGGGCGGTCGACTGCGCCTGCGGCGGTGCCTGGTTGGCGGCCTGCAGTTATCGCGAGTGGCAGAACCAACGATGGGTGGCCCTCGAACCACTGGTCGTGGATCGATGACCTCCCACGCACTGATCCGCCCGGGTCAGGGAGGGGCAAGGTTGATGGTCGGGGCGACAGGACTCGAACCTGCGGTCTCCTGCTCCCAAAGCAGGCGCGCTAGCCACTACGCTACGCCCCGCCAGACCGGCGTCGGGGCTCCCGAAGGAGCACCCTGAGCCAGGCCTGGAGCGGATGACGGGAATCGAACCCGCGTAGCCAGTTTGGAAGACTGGGGCTCTACCATTGAGCTACATCCGCGCACCGGGATCGTGCCACAAATCAGGCGCCGAATCCGAACTGGGGTCTCGCTTCAGCGTCGCGTGAGCAACACCAGGGCGCGATCATCTGAGCGCGAGCCGAGCGCGTCGACGAGGCGCTGGGTCGACCCGGACACCTCTCGACGCATGATCTGCTCGGCTTCGCCGAGCAGTCGGTCGATGCCCAACTCGATGTCGCGACGCGGTGTCTCGACCATCCCGTCGGTGTAGAGCAGGAGTGCGTCAGCGCGATGCAGAGTCCCCGACGCGCAGGTGAAAGTCGCCTCATCGATCAGGCCGAGCACCGGACCATCGGTCGGCAGCGTGCGCCATTTGCCTGACCCGGCCAACCGAAGGGCGGCCGGTGGATGACCGGCCGTACGCACCTCGTAGGCCCCGCTGCTCAGGTCGACGGAGAGGTGGATCGCCGTCGCGAAACCCTCGGCCCAGTCCTGCCGGCGCAGGTAGGCGTTGGCCGCCGGCAGGAACTGCTCGGGCGGCAGGGCGCCGAGCAGTCCGCCGAAGGAGCCCGCCAACTGGAGTGCCCGCACGCCGGCCTCCTCGCCCTTGCCGGAGACATCGACGAGCGCGACCTCGAGGCGCCACGGCTCGGGGCGGGTGGCCACGAAGAAGTCGCCCGAGAAGGCGCTGCCACCGGCGGACTCGATCGCCGATTCGGCGTACCAACCAGCGGGGAGGTCGTCGAGGCCGGTCTGGCGGCTGATCCGGTCGCGCAGGTCGACGAACATGGACTCGCCCGCGGCGCCACCCACTCCGAGTCGAGAACGGCGCGTGGAGGCCACCAGCACGATCAGGGCCATCAGCACCTCGATGGCGACGGCCGCATAGATCCGCGCGGTGGGTTCGGTCTGGCGGGCGAGCGCCAAGAAGACCAGGACCACGATGAACGCCACGAACATCGGCAACCGTCGCGGACTCAGCAGGATGTTGCCCAGGAGCAGCGGCACCATCAGGCTCGTGAACGGAGTCCGGTCAGGTGCGAGTTCGACGCCGACGATGATGATCAGTCCGAGGGCCACCAGGCCCGTCAGGATCTGGCTCTCCGGGGCGATTCCGCGGCGCTCGAGAATCTGAATTCCGCGAGTCACAGCGCTCGGACGGCCCGGAGGCGGCGGCGCGGCGGAGTTCATGGGCGGGCTTCCTGTGCGAGGGGTGGATGCGGGTGGGCGCGGACACTGTATGCAAACACCTAGACAGATCCCGCACCGCGGAATCGCCGTTGACACCTCCCGCACCAGAACAGATTGCGACCCGCGATCTCCTGGGTTCGCACCGTCGCGCCACAGACACGACAGGGGTCCCCGGTGCGGCGATAGACGTAGTTGAACCGCGGCCGGACCTGCGGATCGGCGATCTCGACCGCCTCGAGGTGTTCTGGGCGCACGGTGTCGATCCGACCCGTGCGGACCCCCTCCCTCATCAGGTCGACCAGGTCGTCCCACATCTGGTGCCACTGCCGAGCCCGCAGCGTGCGACCGGGGCGGAACGGGTCGAGTCGGTGTCGGAACAGGAGTTCGGCGCGATAGACGTTGCCGATCCCCGCCACCACCGATTGATCCATCAATAGTCCGGCGATCGGTGCGCGACTGTTTCGGATCCGATCCCAGGCCCGGTCCGGTTCGGCATCGGGGCGCAACGGATCCGGACCCAGCCTCGCGAGGAGTGTCGTCTGCTCCTCGGCACTCATCAGTTCACAGGCGGTCGCGCCGCGCAGATCGGCGTACGCCGCGGTTCCGGCCTCGTGCTCGGCGACCAACCTGAGCCGGACCTGGCCGACCGGGTCCGGCACCTCGGGCGCGCCTGGATGGACGTCGAAGCGGCCATACAGGCCGAGGTGGACGTGCACCGTGGGTGCATCCACGAAGTCGAGGAACAGGTGCTTGCCGTAGGCCTCGGCTCCCGCGACCCGGGACCCGTCGATGAGTCCCGCGGACTCCGCGAAGCGCCCCTGGGGGCTCGACGCGTGCACCTGGTGCCCGGCCAACGCGCCATCGAGAGCGCCGGCAAGACGGTGGA